>JBPCWB010000642.1:0-12156 GCA_051009955.1 Hyphomicrobiaceae bacterium
CGCTGCCGCGATCACTCAAATCATGGCTCACTGTCGTCCGCGATGTGGGTCCAGCTGATCGGGCGCCCAGCTGTTCCTGCGCTGCACGCTGGGCCTTCGCCAGCGGCGGACCGGCTCGCAGCCAACCGTTTGGAACAGCCGGGCCCGACAGCGAGGAGGCGCCCAGGGCACCTCCCCCTGCCGCGTATGGACCCTAGATCGCTGCGTATCGCAGGATCACGGCCAGTGCCGACGCCACGCCCAACACGCCGGCGATCCCCCAATGGCGGCCGAGCAACAAGTAGCCACTGATCAGCGCGAGCACGACGACGCGCCAGTCCAGCGTCGCCGGGTCCGGGACCCAGAGTTTCATGACGCCAACCGTCTGCAACGCAACATCATGGAAAAACACGTGCAGACCGAACCACAACGCCAGGTTCAGAATGACACCGACCACCGCCGCCGTGATCGCCGACAGCGCACCCTTCAGACGCGGCTGGGCATTGATCCAGTCGATGTACGGCGCGCCGACGAAGATCCACAGAAAGCAGGGAGCGAATGTCGCCCAGAGTGCGACAGCCGCGCCACCCAGCCCCACCAACCAGGCCGGTGAACCGCCGTGCCGGAAGGCCGCGAGATAGCCGACGAACTCCGTCACGAGGATCAGCGGACCGGGTGTGGTCTCGGCCAGACCAAGGCCGTCCATCATCTGACCGGCTTCCAGCCAGCGGTAATGCAGGACCACATCCTGCCCCATGTAAGCGAGGACGGCATAGGCGCCGCCGAACGTCACAACGGCGAGCTTCGAGAAAAAGATCCCGAGCTGGCTGAGGACATGGTCCTGCCCCAGAGCGAGATGGACGGCCGCCAGCGGCACGATCCAGATGCCGAGCCAGATGACGCACGTGCGCAGCGTCTGTCGCCAATTGACGTGTAGGGACCGTGTGCCGCGGCCGCCGTCGCCATCATCGATCGGCAGCCGTAGGAACCCCCACAGCGCCGCCACGAAGACGATCAATGGGAACGGCAGTGCAAAAACGTAAATCGCGACAAAGGACAGCGCCGCGATCAACCAGTGCTCCGGTAACTTGAGTGCGCGTCGGGCAATGCGCAACAAGGCCTCGATAACAATGACCAGGACGGCGGCCTTAATGCCGAAGAACAACGCTTCGACAAATGTGACGTTGCCGTAGAGGGCATAGATCATCGACAGCGCCAGGACGATGCAGGCGCCAGGCAAGACGAACAACAGTCCCGCCGCCAATCCGCCGATGACGCCATGCAGGCGCCAGCCGGCATAGGTTGCAAGCTGCATGGCTTCCGGCCCCGGCAACAACATGCAGAAGCCCAGGGCATTGAGAAACTGCTGCTCGCTCAACCATTTGCGTTCGTCCACGATCACGCGATGCATCAATGCGATCTGTGCGGTCGGGCCACCAAAGGACAAGACGCCGATCTGTGCCCAGATCTTGATCGCCTGCCATAGTGAGAGGTCGTGCGGCGCGGTGCGCTCCGCCTCCAAATGTGTATCGGCCAAGGTCTCTACTCCGCGCTACGATGGGTTGGTGCTCAGTGCCGCCGGCCAATCGTGGCCTTCGTCTGTCGCATCGCGACACCAACGGTAGAACGCGTCGTAGAGCATCATGCCGGCCTCGAGTTGGGCGAGGTCATCGCGATACATGCGCGACAGGCCCAGCGATGCCGCCAGCAATCCGGCCGCTTCCGGTGCCAAGTCGTGGCGGTTGGTATCGGCGCCCCGGACGATCTTTGCCAGATGCTGCAACGGTTCGGTTTGGAGGCCAAACTCCGCGCACATCGTGTCGAATGTGCACGTGTCGCCGTGATGGCTCCAGAATACGCCTTCGATGTCAAACGGAACGGCAGCGAATTTCTCGGCGACCTCCAGCACCTCCGACGGCGCGACAAAGAGGAATTGCGCCGAGCGATCGATGAAACGGCGGATCAGCCACGGGCAGGCGATACGGTCGATTTTCGGTCGATGCCGCGTCACCCAGACGGTGCTGTGATCGCTCTTGCGCGGTGGTATCGACTTGGCCGGAATAAGCAGCTGACCGGCATCGCGCCAGGCGACGATCCCGCCTTGTAGGGTCTCGGCGTTGACACCGCACGCGCGCAGAACGGCGGCAGCGCCCTGGCTTAGTTTCCGGCCTTTGTGACAGATGACGACAGCGCGTTGGCCTTTGAGCCGTGGCGCAAGCATGGCGACATCAGCGAAGGGATGCCGGATGGACGTCGGGATCAAACGCGGATCCTCGGCAAAATCCTCATCGATGCAAACGTCAATCAGGACCGGCGCTTCGGGCGTGCCGATCAGGCGAGCAAGTTGTTGAACGGTAATTTCTGTAGGAGACGGCATGCGCGTCCCTCCTCTCGAGCTGAGGTTGGAACGCGAACATTCGGCTGTCGCCTCACGGGGTCGTCGCGGCTCACCCCATGGGGGCGAGACAACGCGATCGCTGCGGAAATGTCAAGTTCCGTCCGCCAACGCCATGTTAGCTGCGCCGCGCCTCGCGCTCGGGCTCGTCCGATTTGAGATCAGCCACGACTGTCTCGCCGGCCATCATGCGCTGGCCGATCGAGACCAGCGCAGCCTGGCCGTTCGGCAGATAGAGATCGACGCGACTGCCAAATCGGATCAGCCCGAAACGCTGTCCCACGCCCACCGTATCTCCCTCGCCGGCAAATGTGACAATGCGGCGCGAAATCATGCCCGCAATCTGGAGAACGGCGATCTCGGCTCCGCCCGGCGTCTCGATCACCAGTGCGCGCCGCTCGTTTTCGTCGCTGGCCTGGTCATCGGACGCGCGTATGAATGCGCCGGGAACATAAACCGAGCGCGTAATTCGGCCGGCCACCGGCGCACGATTGATATGCATGTCAAAGATGGACAGGAAGATCGAAATGCGGACGCGTTCGCCGCCGTCCAAGGCGAGTTCCGGTGGCGGCGCAACACGGTCTATGGCGACGATCTGGCCGTCCGCCGGCGCGATCACCAGGCCCTCCCGAAGAGGCGTCACCCGATCCGGGTCGCGGAAAAAATAGGCGACCCAGGCCGTTGCGATGGCGCAAATCCAGCCGATGGGCGGCCAGATGAGAAAGAACAGAACCGTCGCAGCCAACCCAATTCCAAGGAATTTGTGGCCATCTCTGTGAATTGGAACGAACAAATCAGCAAATGAATCGAGTATCCCGTATCGCCCGGCCACCAGTTTGCTCCGGTTTGTTGTTGCAGATTTTGGGTCGACACCGCACCCCGCAGTGAGACGCTACTCGCCCGCGCCGATCACGGGAAACACCGTTCTTCGGCCGGTGCCGCGCCCTATTTAAGGGGCAAAGCGATAAAGCGCAAATTCCCGGCACCATCTTCGACGCGCAGCAGGATGGCTTTGCGGTCCTGCGCCTTGGTCCGCTCGATGGCCGCAGTGAAATCCGAAATCTTGAAGATAGGCTTCTGACCGGCTTCGACGATCACCTGGCCGACCTTGATGTCCTTTTGCTCCGCGACGGATCCCTTTTCGATCTTCTGCACGACCAAGCCTCGCACCTTCGCACCCAGCTTGTATTGTTTGCGATGGCTTTCGCTAATCTCCTCGACCGTCATTCCCAGAATGAGCTTGCTGCCGCCATCGCCTTTATCGGATTTGCCTTGATCCGTCTTGCCCGGCTTCTTGGATCCATCGTTTTCTTCAAGTCGCCCGACAACAATGTCGACGCTCATGGGTTGGCCTTTGCGCAGAAGCTCAACCTTGACGGTCTTACCGTGGGCGGTTCTGGCCACAATGCGAGGCAGGGCGCGCACGTTTGGCACGGCTTTGCCATCGAACTTCAAAATGACGTCGCCGGCTTTGATCCCACCCTTTTCGGCCGGCGAGCCTTTGCGGACACTTGCGATCAAGGCGCCGCCTTGATCCGTGACGCCGAGTGATGCGGAGATGTCCTCGGTCACCGATTGAATATTGACGCCCAGCCAGCCACGCCGCGTTTCGCCGAACTTCGAAAGTTGTTCGATAATCGGCAAGGCGATGTCAGCCGGGACAGCAAAACCGATGCCGATTGAACCGCCGGTCGGCGATATGATTGCCGTATTCACGCCGATGACATCGCCCTGCATGTTAAATAACGGACCGCCGGAATTTCCTTTGTTGATCGCCGCATCGGTTTGCAAATAATCGTCGTAGGGGCCTGACTGGATATCGCGTTGCTTCGCGGAGATAATTCCGATGCTGACGGAACCGCCAAGACCAAATGGATTGCCAATCGCCAGAACCCAGTCACCGACTTCCAGCTTGTCGGACGATCCAAACTTGACGGACGTCAGCGGCTTTTTAGGTGTGACCTTCAGGAGCGCAAGATCCGTCTTCGGGTCCTTGCCGAGAACTTTATCGACCTTGAGTTTAGTGCCGTCGTTGAAGTTGACGGTGATTTCGTCGGCGCCCTCAATCACGTGATTGTTGGTCACGATCAGGCCTTCTTCGCCATTGATCACGAAACCTGAGCCAAGCGATGAAACCTTGCGTGACTGCGGTTTGCGTTGTCCCTTCTTGTTAAAGAAATCCTTGAAGAGATCCTCGAACGGCGAGCCATCCGGGACGCGCGGCAGTGGAACACCCGACGGGCCTTTGACGCTTTGTGCCGTCGAGATATTGACCACCGCACCGCTCAGGCGTTTCGCCAATGGAGCAACCGATTGGGGGCCTTGCGCAGTGGCGCTCGTGCCGGCCATCAATATGGCGCTCAGGAACGCGATTCGGGCTACGGCAATCGGAATGGCGCGCAACGCGTTGTGCCTGGCAACATGTGCCTCTTTCATAGAAGGCTCCTACATCACGGCCGATGATACAATAAACAAACTGCGAGAGACGCGACTGACCGACGATTCAAAGCACCGTCGACGCCGCTGTCAATGCACAACTCCTCACGAATAGCCGATTCAACCGCGAATGGCCCAAACTATGGCCACGCCGGCCGCCATTGCCAGGGCACCCGCAGTCCGCATGGCCTGTTCGGGCGCCTCGGCCGCCTGGATCAACAGGCGCAATGCCAGCCCAGGGAAAGCAGCCCACAGAAGCCCCTCGATGACAAGGACGAGACCAAAGCCGACGAGGAGATCATTCATTTGTTCTGTTCGTTGGCCTTGCCGGTCACGCCCGATGGATTGCCAAAGTACCGGAAAAACTCGGAGTCTGGCGAGATGACCAGCCGCGTATCGGACGACTTCAAGCCGGCCTCATACGCTTGCATGGAGCGGTAGAAACCGAAGAAATCGGGATCTTGACTAAACGCTTCAGCAAAAATCTTGTTGCGCTCGGCGTCGCCATCACCGCGAGTCTGCTCTGATTTTTTGTTGGCCTCAGCAAGGATGATTGTGCGTTCGCGATCGGCGGTGGCCCGAATGCGGTTGGCGGATGCGGCGCCCTCGGCACGAAACTCTGCCGCTTCGCGTTGACGTTCAGTCTGCATCCTCTTGTAGATGGCCTCACTGTTTGCTTCCGGCAGGTCAGCCCGCTTGATCCGCACGTCGACGACCTCGATGCCAAGATCTTTGGCTTCTTGGTTCACCTGTTGGTTGATAGTCCGCATCAGATCCTCGCGTTTGTCGCGAACCACGTCCTGGAAAGTCGCCGCACCCAGAGCTCGCCGGATACCGGCTTCCAGAAACGTTCCGAGACGTGAACGTGCCGTCTCTTCGCTGCGCACCGTTTTGTAGAACTGCAGCGGGTCAGTGATGCGGAACCTTGCGAAAGCATCGACGACGAGTCGCTTCTGATCCGAAGCGATGACTTCCTGGGGTGAGGTGTCCAGATCGAGAATGCGCTTATCGAAAAAATCGACAGTTTGCGCAATTGGAATTTTCCAGTGCAAGCCCGGCTCAGTGATAATGCCTTTCGGCCGGCCAAATTCCAAAACGATGGCCTGGTCGGTCTGGCGCACGATGAAAGCTGAAAGGTAGGTTGCAGCAGCTCCGAGCCCGAGCAGCACAACGATGATGGCGAAGAAAGTACGCATGATCGGATGTATCCTCAGTTCTGCTGTTTCTTGGTCAGCTCATTGAGCGGCAAGTAGGGGACGACTCCTGAACCACTCTTGCTGTCGAGAATGATCTTGTCCGTACCACCCATCACACGCTCCATCGTTTCCAGGAACATCCGCCGCCGGGTCACGTCCGGCGCCTTCTTGTACTCCTCGTAGACCTTGAGGAAACGCGCCGCCTGACCAGTCGCTTCGGCTATTGTCTGTTGGCGATAAGCTTCGGCGGCCTGCAAAATGCGTTCGGCCTGACCACGCGCTTCCGGAACGACCCGGTTCGCGTAGGCACTCGCTTCGTTTTGCAACCGTTCCTGGTCGGCACGCGCCGCCTGAACGTCGCGGAAGGAATCGATGACCTTGCCAGGCGGGTCGACCTTCTGGAGTTTGACCTCGGTGATCTGAATCCCGGCGCCATATTCGTCAAGCGTAGTCTGCATGAGATCTCTAACGGCGGTTTCCGTCTTCTCGCGCGCCTGCGTCAGGATCGGCTGGATATCACTCTGACCCACGACTTCGCGCATCGAACTTTCAGCGACCTCTTTCACAGTGGTGTCAGGGTTTTGAATGTTGAACAGATACTTTTCCGCGTCGTTGATGCGCCAGATCACGACAAAATCGACATCGACGATATTTTCGTCACCCGTTAGCATCGGGCTTTCGGGGGCAACATCGCGCACGGCGACGGTGCGACCGGCACGTCCTCCCGTGACGGAGCGCATTCCAATCTGCGTCTGGTTCCGCGCCGTTACGTTGGGAAGCAGCACCTCTTCGATTGGATAGGGCAGGCGAAAGTGCAGACCTGGCCCCTCCCAGCGCACATACTGGCCAAATTGCAGGACAATCCCGCGCTGGTTCGGATTAACTTTAAATGTGAATGCATAGAAGCCAACGACCGCGGCGGCCACGACAAACAAGATAAACCATAGATAACCCGGAATTCCGGTCCCACTGCCTGGGCCACCGGGCATCACACGTTTAAGCTTGTCCTGGCTGCGCTTCAGAATTTCTTCCAGGTCAGGCTGCTGCTGGCCGCCACCGGGTCCCTGGCCCCAAGGGCCCTGTCCCCATGGACCGCCGCCGTTGCCGCCGCTCTTCCAGCCGCCACCGCCCGTCTCGTTGTTCCAGGACATTAAGAGTTGCCTTCTCTAGGTTTCGTGATCCGAATGCTCGCGGGAAAATCTTTCTTGTCGATCGACGTGAGCCGATCCCGACAGATGGTCAGACCTTCTATAGAATCCGGCGTTGCTTATAGGCTACGCTCGGATTTGGCGCAAACGACTCTTCCAACTTGGTAAGCCCGTCAACCGCTTCAAGCCATCGATTGCCCTTTTTTGATCCGATTATAGACAATCAACACAGCTTCGTAGTCATCACGCGCTCCTTTTGGCAACGGATCACGTGACATCTCGCGCCATTCATCCGGCACAAGATGCGGAAAGAGTGTATCACCATCCGGGCGCGCGCGAACCCGGGTCAGGTAGATCCGTTCGACGTGCGCCAGTGTGGCGGCAAAAATCTCTGCGCCCCCGATTATCAGGAACTCATCGCACCTCATCTCACGGGCGGCCCGATAGGCCTTGTCCAGCGCATCGTCAGGCGAACGTGCAATCTTGACGGTTTCGTCCGGCAATATGCTTTGCCTGCTGATAACAATGTTCAAGCGCCGATCGAGCGGCCGGCCGATAGCGTCGTAAGTTTTGCGGCCCATGACGACCGGTTTGTCGAGGGTCAATTGCCGGAACATGCGCAAATCGTGCTCGAGATGCCAAGGCAAGCCGCCGTTCTGTCCAATGACGCCGTTTTCAGCTACGGCAACGACGATGGCCGCACGCGGGGCAGTCGCGCGATCGGGCGCGCGATCGGGCTGACGTGACTCAGGCATTCACATCTCGCCTTTAGGCACAAAAAAGCGGAAGACCGCTGGATCTTCCGCTTTTGCAGGTTTCTGATGTATCTGTCGATACTGAGAGCGGCATCAACGTCGTCGTCTGCGGCGCTTGCGCAGAACCTTGCAAGGCCGCGCCTCGACTGTGCAGGTAATCGCGCCACGGCGTCCGGTGCACGAGACTGTCTTGCCGCGAGCATTCCGCCAGCGCCCCCAGTCGGAGCCATATTCCCACGTTGTAAACTCGCTCCACTCCCTGGCGGCGGAACGCGTGGCCCGCCGCTTCGTCCGCTGTACGGTACCTGTTCCGACGTGTGTATGAGAGCTGGTGCAGTACAATCGCCCCTCGCGGCGCAACTCGTGGATTGTGATGAACCCGGTGTCGTCGGCCCAGGACACTGAGTTGCCGACGAGCGTCAAGAGCGCTGCGGTCGTAAAGGCAAACAATGAATTGCGCATCATTTTTGCTCCAAAGAGTCTCAAACCAATCAGCTCTCTAATTTTAGGCTGATTTGCTCACGGATGTTTCAACATCCGACCGGAATGGCGCGCAACGGCAATCTAGGGTGGCAGGAATGCGACAGTGCCCGTGTTACGCCGTCGCAGATTACGAAGTATGCTGCAACAACCGCTGCAGCGCTTGTCGCATGCGCTCAGGAATGGGAGTCGGGCGCATGCTCGAGCGGTCGACAAAAACGTGCACGAAATGCCCCTCTGCACGAGCTTCGATTTCGGTGCCGGCAAACAGACCGATCTCGTAACGCACGGACGAGTTGCCGAGATGGCCGACGGCCAAGCCAGCTTCGATATCCTCAGGATAGGCGAACGACCTGTAAAACCGGCAGGTCGTCTCAACCGCTATGCCAACGATATTTCCGGCCCGAAAGTCCAGATCACCCTCATCGATCAGATAGCGATTGATGAGGGTGTCGAAGTACGAATAGTAAACCACGTTGTTGATGTGGCCGTAGACATCGTTGTCCATCCAGCGCGTGGGAATGGTGTGAAAGTGCCCAAACTGCTCGCGTCGCGCGATGGGTCGTTTGTTGGCGCTCATGCTGTCCTCGTTCCCGCCGTGCTGACGGTCCGATCGACGCGGCCTGCCTTCACCAGGCCAGCGTCAATGATCTGCCGTCACTTGGTTGCCGTCACGGCGATTTCGACCAACATCGCCGGCGTCGCGAGCCGGGCTTCAACGCACGCGCGCGTTGGCAGGTTTTGTCCGCCTGTCCATTCGATCCAGGCCTCGTTCATGGCATCCCGGTTGCGGATATCAGTAACCCAGATCATGGCCGAGACCGCCTTTGACTTGTCCGTGCCGCACAATCCCAGCAAACGGTCAATCTCCGCCAGGACCTGCTTGGTCTGCCCCGCGACGTCCTGGCTGAGGTCGTCGGCAACTATGCCCGACGTGAAAACAAATCCGTTGGCTTCGACGACCTTGTTGAAGATGGCAGATGGCTCATGGCGGATGATCGACATTGACAGTCTCCAGTCATTGCTTGAAGGGTTACGTCATCACACTCTTAGCACGACTGAGGAGCCTGAAAAGTGCTCCCCCGGAAGGACGCCGTACGGCGCGAGACGATGTCGTCAAATGATCCCGTCCATGTGATCGGTGCAGGTTTGGCCGGTTCGGAAGCTGCCTGGCAGCTGGCCAGCGCGGGTGTGTCGGTCGTCGTCCACGAAATGCGCCCGCTGCGACGCACCGAGGCACATCAGACTGACAGTTGTGCAGAGCTCGTTTGCTCCAATTCCTTTCGCTCGGACGACTCTGAGAACAACGCCGTCGGCGTGCTGCATGAAGAAATGCGCCGCGCCGGATCCCTGATCATGAGCATGGGCGATCGCAACCGTCTGCCGGCCGGCGGAGCCTTGGCCGTCGACCGTCATCGGTTTTCGAGCGACGTCACGCAGGCTCTACAGGCGCACCCGCTGATTTCGTTGGAGCGCGGCGAAATCAGCGGATTGCCACCCGAAGACTGGGACAGTTGCATCGTCGCCACCGGCCCCTTGACGTCGCCCGATCTGAGCCAAGCAATTCATGGCCTGACCGGCGAGGGAGAATTGGCCTTCTTCGATGCCATCGCGCCGATTGTCCACTACGAGACGATCAATCAGGCCATCGCCTGGAAGCAATCGCGCTACGACAAGGCCGGTCCGGGCGGCACCGGCGCGGACTACCTCAACTGCCCGATGGATGAAGCGCAGTATGGCGCTTTTGTCGATGCTTTACTGTCTGGCGAGGCGACAGATTTCAAAGAGTGGGAAACGAATACGCCCTACTTCGACGGCTGTCTGCCGATTGAGATCATGGCCGCGCGCGGCCGCGAGACCTTACGCTACGGTCCGATGAAGCCGATCGGCTTGACGAACCCGCATCCGGGCATGCCGAAGCCCTATGCCGTCGTGCAACTGCGTCAGGACAATGCCCTCGGCACGTTGTGGAATATGGTCGGGTTTCAAACCAAGCTCCGGCATGGTGCGCAGACGCAGGTTTTTCGCACCATCCCTGGGCTGGAGAGTGCCGAGTTTGCCCGTCTCGGCGGCTTGCACCGCAACACGTTTCTGAATTCACCGAGACTTCTGGACGGTTCATTGCGGCTGAAGGTGCAGCCCCGGTTGCGATTTGCGGGTCAGATCACCGGCGTCGAAGGTTACGTCGAAAGCGCCGCTTGCGGTTTGCTGGCGGGCCGCTTCGCGGCTGCCGAGCGTATGGGCCGGGCCATTGTCGCGCCGCAAATGAGTACGGCACACGGCGCCCTATTGGCCCACATCACGGGCGGCCACATCAGCACCGGCGAAGCCTCCGGCAAGAAATCGTTTCAGCCGATGAACGTCAATTTTGGACTGTTTCCGCCAATCGAGGCGCCGACGACCGATGAGCATGGCAAGCGTCTGCGCGGAAAGGCTCGATCGCTTGCCAAGAAACGGGCACAGGCCGCTCGCGCAATTGAGGATTGGACGGCATGGGCAAGCTCACAGGCGGGACCGGCAGCCGCTGCCGAATAGGTCTCCGTTTCTCCGATTGCTCGCCCTTACCAGTGTTCATTTTTGCAGATTGCCGCCGCTGTAGCGTTCGAGCACGGCACGAGCTTTGCGGGCGACGGAGTCGGCGATGGCTGCCTGGCCCTCTGCTGTCGGATGAAACGCACCGGAGTAGGTCGAGGCCAGCAGCAATTGTGTCCAACGCAGCTTGCGCGAGCGCAAGACGCTTTGCAGCAGCGAACCTGTGACATGAAAATTGCCAGTCATGAAGGCGTCATTGGGCGTGCGGAACCAGCGTTTGCGATCTATGTACGCGCGATAGTTGGCAGGATTGTAAGGCTGCCAATACCCGCCAATTCTGCGTGGCAATCGCAATTCGTTGGCCATCGTCAATACGGGTTCGAGATAACCGGCGCAGATACCGTGCCCGACAAATTCGTCGCGATGCCCATCTGCGTAGGTCCATCCGCGCCGGCTGGACTGGCGTTGCATGATCTTGTTCAGGGCCTCGGAGATATCCTCACTTTCACGTGCGATGCGCGCATCAAGTTGAAAGGCCGGCAGGACGTCCATACCGATGCGCCCATCGGGACATGGCGTACGGCCATCCTCCAACAACGCGATCGGGGGATACGCCGTCAGAATGACGCGATCGCTTTCTTCCCAGGGCACGTGCAGCATTGTATGGATGGCGCGGTTCAGCGCCTTGAAGCGGTCGTCCAGATTCTTGAGCGGCTGCTGTGCATCCTCCTTGCGGTGGACCTGGCCGAACCATCCGCCTAGGAGTTTGAGTGTCGAGGTATCGCGCAGAACGGCGTTCGCGACGAGGCGGGCAAATCCGATGTCGTTCCCTCCGATTGAAACCAGCACCAGATCGATCTGACGGGCGCGTTCTCGCGGACATCGATGAAGTTCGACGGTGCCTTTCAAAGCGGGTATGCGCCCGCGCATATGAAATGTTTCCGGATAATCCCGGATTCGCGTTGGATGATCGCCGCACTGCGCGCGAGCGACCGATGAAAGCTGTGGCAGCTCCGGCGGATTGGGGACCCACTCATTGCCTTTGTAGCGCAAAAACAGGCCCCTCGTGATGTCGGCCCCGGAACAGGCCAAACCGAGAAATGTGATGGCGCGATGCGGATCTTCGATGGCGAGCTGGAGCGCGACACGCAGTTGATGCGAATAAAGCGAACGATGGCAGGCTTGATCCAACCACCTGGCATTATTGGCAATGAAATTGCGATCCCCGATCTCTG
>JBPCWB010000643.1:0-8728 GCA_051009955.1 Hyphomicrobiaceae bacterium
AGCCGTCACAGCCGCGCTCCGTCAGCCACAGCTCCATCTCATCGGCAATCGACTGAGGTGTCCCGACCAAGGCGAGCCCGGCATAGCCACCGAAGCGCTGAGCCAGCTGACGTACCGTCAAACCCTCCTCTTCCGCCAGTCTGATGGCGCGTTCACGCACACTCTGGCTGGCGTTGGTCTCGGGGATTTCCGGCAGCGGGCCGTCGGGATCAAACCGCGAGGCATCGGTTCCCAACGCGATCGAGAGAGATGCCACCGCGCTCTCGTAATGAACGCCGCTATCGAGAACGGCCCGCTTTGCTACCGCTTCCTCAACTGTGTCGCCAACAACGACAAGGCAGCCAGGCAGCACCTTGAGGTGATCGGGATTGCGCCCAAGCGTCCGCATGCGATTTTTGACATCGGCATAGAAGGCCTGACCATCACGCAATGTCCGACCCGACGCAAATATTGCCTCAGCCGTCTCGGCAGCCAATTGCCGTCCCGCCTCGGACGCGCCGGCCTGGACGATGACCGGCCAGCCCTGCACCGGGCGCGCAATGTTAAGCGGCCCGCGAACCTGAAAATATTCCGACCTGTGATCCAAGACGTGCAACTTCTCGGGATCAAAAAAGATCCCACTCTCGACATCACGGACAAACGCGTCGTCGGCCCAGCTATCCCACAATCCGGTTACGGCATCGATGAACGCGTGGGCACGACGATAGCGTTCATCATGCTCCATCTGTTCGTCCTGGCCAAAGTTCAAGGAAGCATCAGGATTGGAGGTCGTCACAACGTTCCAGGCGGCGCGACCACCACTGATGTGATCCAGCGAGGCGAACCGCCGCGCGACGTGGTACGGCGCATCGTAGGTCGTTGAGCCCGTCGCGATCAGTCCAATGTTCTCGGTCACGGCAGCCAACGCGGAAAGCAGTGTCATTGGCTCAAACGACGTCGATGTGGCGCTGCGTTTCAGCGCTTCCATCGGCATGTTCAGCAATGCCAGATGATCCGCCATGAAGAAGGCATCGAATTTGCCGGCCTCGAGCTTCTGCGCAAACCGCTTGATGTGGGCGAAATTGAAATTGGCGTCCGCATACGCGCCCGGATACCGCCACGCGCCGGTGTGAATGCTGATCGGACGCATGAATGCGCCAAGATGGAGTTGTCGCGGACCCTCGGACGCCATCACGTTGCTCTACTCTGAGGCCCCGGTCTTGACCGTATACAGCTCGACGGATTGCGAGACGCCTCGCAAGTCGTGCACTCCGATCGACTGAAGCGCATCGCCAGCATGGGCGGCAAAGGCGCCGGAGGCAATCACAGAATGTCCCAACGGGCGGCACAAGCCCTCAATTCGGGACGTCTCGTTAACCGCCGAACCGATGACCGTGAAGTCCAGACGCTTGGGCGTTCCAATATTGCCATAGGTCAGGCTGCCAACATGGAGCCCAGTACCGAACGTCAATTGGGGCTGCGCTTGCGCCACTCGGCTCGCATTGACTTCCGCCAATCGGACGTCGGCGGCATCGGCCGCGGCGAGCGCATTCCGGCACGCAGCCGCGCGCGACTCCTCTGATGTACCGATGGGAAAAATTGCAAGCACGGCATCGCCGATGAATTTGAGAATTTCGCCGTCGTGCTCGATCACCGCGCCCGCGACACAATCAAAGTACTGATTGAGCGCCTCAAGATACTCTTCGCGGGATACGCTTTCTGCCAAAGACGTCGAGCCTCGCAGGTCTGACATCCAAATGACAGCCTCGATCTCCTCGCCATCGCCGCGCTGCACCAAACCATCCATGACACGGCGCCCTGCGTTGCGTCCCAAATAGGTTTGCAACAGTGTCAATGACGATAAACGCTGCGCGTGGGTCTCTAGCAGGCGGCTGAAGTTGGCCAGGATTTCGTAAAGCTTGGCAAGCTCCTCAGTCCGAAATCCACCCGGCGCGTCGGACACCAGAACAAGAATATTGATTTGGCCGTCGGAAAAGCGGAGCGGCACAGCAACGTAGTCGGTTGCGCCATCGGCAACCAAGCTCTCAAGGATCGGGTAGTCGAGGCGCGGGTTTTCAACATCCAGGCGGCGTCGAATACCACCTTCGCCGCGAATAATCGTGGCAAACGGGCTGTCCTGGTATTGCGACGTGCGCAGCCCCGCATGCGTGGCTCTGAATTCGGTAATCTCATCGCTGTCGCTCTGCCAGGTGAATGTCAGCGCGAACAACTGCGGGTGCAAGGTTTGGATGAGCAGCCGCACGCGCCAGATCGGAAATCCCTGGTCCTGGAGGAGCGCAGCAAACCGCGTCAGAAGTTCGGGAATCGATTGCGGTTGCCACGCCTCGTCAACGAGCCAGTCGACCAACGGATTGCCGACCGCCGGCGCGGTATCCGGCGGAAGCTCGGCGATCTTGTGATCGTCAGCGAACCAGGCGTCGATCGCCGACCAATCGAACGCAATGTAGCCCTTGACCGCCGACGACTCATCGAACGGTTCCTCGTAACTCCAGGCGGCGTTCTCAATCAGCCTGTCACCGATCTTTAGCGACCAGTACGTGGCGTTGCCTTTGAAGGGGCAATGCGTGCGCTGAGACTCCGGCACCAGATAGGACATCTCCACATCGTCCCGCGGGAAGTAATACACCATTGGGTAACGTGTCTCGTGCATGACCAGAGCACGAGCGCTATCGGCAACAGTGACGCCGCGACAGACTGCGCGGATCCGCTCACGCGCGCGTTCGATCTTGACGCGATAGCCGTCGTGAACAGCAACCGGTGCTGTGACGTCCTCGAGGAGCTGGCTCATTGTCCCACCAATTTCGATCGGGCGCACATTGGCGGCCAAACTCCCCAATGCCGGCGCGGACAGGAATGCTGACCCACGCGGGCGATGCGAAGACCGAACGTCAACCGCGACCGACAAACGGCATTTTGGTTGCCATAATCGTCATCGACTGCACGTTGGCCGAGAGCGGCAAACGCGCCATGTTCACCACGGCATCGGCAACGTGCGATACATCCATGACAGCTTCGGCCATGATCTCGCCGTTGGCCTGCGGCACGCCATGCTTCATCCGCCCCCCCATATCGGTATCGGCATTGCCCACGTCAAGTTGACCACACGCGATATCGTATTTCCGGCAGTCGAGCGATATGCACTTCGTCAAGCCCGAAATGGCGTGCTTTGTAGATGTATAGGCCACCGAATTTGGCCGCGGCGCGTATGCGGAAATTGAACCATTATTGATGATACGCCCGCCCATCGGGGTTTGCGCCTTCATGATCTTGATGGCTTCCTGAGCGCAGAGAAACGACCCGGTCAAATTGACGTCGACGACCTGCTGCCAGTTCTCGACGGGAAGATCCTCCAGGTCCACGGGCGGTGCGCCCATGCCCGCGTTGTTGAAGAGAACGTCGAGGCGGCCAAATTTCTCTTTTGCCGTCGCAAAAAGGGCCCGAACAGATGTGACATCCGAAACATCGCTCGGCACCGCCAACATCTCGCCGCCACCGGTTGCCGCCATTTCCGCCGTCTTTTGCAACTCTTCCGCGCGACGACCGGCCAATACGACGTTGTATCCTACGGCCTGCAGGGCCAACGCCGATGCCCGCCCAATCCCACTGCCTGCCCCCGTCACAAGCGCTACTTTGTTCGCCATCGAAGTCTCCCTGATTACGCAAATTCTGTCACTGATGACTACACTACACTCAATCCCGAGCAAGCCAACACGCGGCCTCGGGAAGGAGACCTGATCCTTACAAGAGGCGATGAGGCACAGCTGCGGCTACGCCGATCATTGCAGAAACGGGTTCATGGCGCGCTCTTGACCAAAGGAACTGGGTGCGCCATGGCCGCAGATGAAGGCAATGTCGTCACCAAGCGGCAAGAGTTTCGTTTTGATCGCCGAGATCAGAGCGTCATGATCACCGTAGGGAAAGTCGGTGCGGCCAATCGAGCCTTGGAACAGGACGTCGCCGACCAGCGCAAAGTTGCTGTCTCGCTGAAAATAGACCAATGAACCTGGCGAATGACCGGGACAGTGAAAGATCTCGAACGTCATTCCGGCCATCAACAGGGTTTGGCCTTCCTCAAACCAGACGTCCGGCGTCACGTTGCGGACGTCCGTCATGCCGAACTTAGCTGCCTGTTCCGCCAACGAGTCGAGCAGAAATCTGTCAGCGACGTGCGGCCCTTCGATCTTGACGCCAAGACGCTCGCGTAGCTCATCCGCGCCGCCGGCGTGATCAATGTGACCATGCGTCAGCACGATTTTTTCGACGGTGACGTTGGCCTCGGAGACGGCATTGACGATCTCGTCGACATCGCCACCAGGATCGACCACGGCTCCGCGACCGTCGGCTACGTTCCACACGAGCGTGCAGTTTTGCTGCAACGGCGTCACCGGCAAAATTGTGACACTCAGTTTCGCGTCATCGCTAGCAGCCATTCTGTATCCTTTGCCGTTGGCGACTCGGCGGGCCGCCATCAGGAGCGCAATCCGTTGCACATAAGAAAAAAGGGGCCGATCGGCCCCTTGTCTCATAACAGAATGAAAATGTCTTGGCTTATGCAGCCGCGTGATTTTCCTCGCTCGGATCCCGCAACACGTAGCCGCGTCCCCAGACGGTCTCGATGTAGTGTTTGCCACCGGTTGCAGCCTGGAGTTTCTTGCGCAGTTTGCAAATGAAGACGTCGATGATCTTCAATTCCGGTTCGTCCATGCCACCGTAAAGATGGTTGAGGAACATTTCCTTCGTCAGGGTCGTTCCTTTGCGCAACGACAGGAGTTCCAGCATCTGGTACTCCTTGCCCGTCAGATGGACCCGCTGGCCCTCGACTTCCACCGTCTTGGTATCAAGGTTGACCTTGAGTTCGCCGGTCTCGATGATCGATTGGGCATGGCCCTTCGAGCGCCGGACGATCGCCTGGATCCGGGCGACCAATTCGTCCTTGTGGAATGGCTTCGTCATGTAGTCATCAGCTCCGAACCCGAGCCCTCTGACTTTGTCCTCGATTCCCGCCAAACCGGACAATATTAGAATTGGCGTCGCGACTTTACTCACGCGAAGCGTTTTCAGAACTTCATATCCGCTCATATCCGGCAGATTTAAGTCCAACAAAATTATGTCGTAATCGTACAACTTCCCGAGGTCAACGCCTTCTTCCCCCAGATCAGTTGTATAGACGTTAAAACCTTCGGACTGAAGCATCAGTTCGATGCTCTGCGCCGTCGCGCTATCATCTTCGATGAGAAGGACTCTCATGCCGATCCTCTTTCCCTGGCTGCCACCGCAATAACCCGCTGCCCCGAGCCCATCCGTACGCCGGGCCACTCTAATAAGCGATTGTTAGGAATTTAGGCGTGAGAAGTTAACAAACCCTAATTTTGTCTTGCACGCTTGACAAGAATCGCAACTGCATGCTGTCCAAAGTTCAGATGTTGCTGACCACCACGTACGCACGACTGACGCACTCCACCCGCAGACTGGCGGCGCCGGTCCCACGTGTTCCGAATGTAAGTTAGCCCCACACAGCGGCTGAATCGCCAAATTCTCGCGCCGTCAATTCCCCCGAAAACGTCGCGAGCCGGCGTCCTGCCGTCACGAATCATACAGTACCAAAATCCGACTCGCTGCCCTAGAGCGATTGCAGCAGAAAATGGGCTCGGATCGGGACACTCGTTCAGAGAATGCTCAATTGTTGCTTTACCGCAACTTTACGGCAGGCGGGCATACTGTGGAACAATCGAACCGGCCGGATGAAATTCGATCATACCAGCCGGTCGCAATAATATTCATCTTGCGAAAAATCAGAATAAAGAGCAAGTTAACGTATCTGGCATGAATTTTGATTCATTCCAGATACCGAAGACAGAGTGTAGGGGTTACCAGTATGAAAGTCCGTGAGTCTGCGCTGCGTCTTAAGCGCTTCGAAGCGGAGGAGAAGGCGCAAAAGGCCTCGTCTCTCGAGCAAATGGTTCGCGAGTTCGAACAGATGGCGATGGATCTGGAGCGGCAAATCCAGGCTGAAGAAGAGCGGACGGGGGTTCGCGACAGCACCCACTTCGCCTACTCGACATTCGCCCGCTCCGCTGCCCAACGCCGCGAAAACCTACTGGCGTCCATCTCGGATCTGCAAGCCAAGTTGGATGCTGCTATTGTCGAGCGCGACGACCTGCTGGCCGAGCTTGAGCAAGTGGATGCCGTGCAGCAGCGTGATGACGAGCGCATGCATAGCCACAATCTCCGCAGTGAACCGCTGCATGCCAGCGGTAGCTAGCACCCGGTCCAAATAAGATCACGTAGAAGCGTCGCCCATTTCGACGCTTCCTGCGCGTTCGGTCGCGTCCCATCAGTCATGGGCGACCGTTGGCAGCATGCCGTGCCGGCATCTCCCGTCTAGGGTGGTCTAGTCGTGCGCGCGCTGCGCTGCCATCTGTTCCAGTGTTCCAGCGCCGCCCTCCGGACCTGGCAAACTCATTAGGCTACAACTCGCACCTGCGCACCAAGGCGATCCGCGCGCATCCTAATAGCGCACGAGATTTGTCAGGGTCGGGCGAGGGCGGGAAGGGCAGGACGGCGGCAGCCACTCAGTTGGAACGCCAAAGACCACTGTGCTGGTCTTGGCACACGCCGAGCGGTCCAACTCCGGCACCGCACCGCCTCAAAACGTGAGGCAATGCGGCATTGCCGGAATATCTAGCGGTCTTGTGAACCGCGATAATCTTGAACGCGGGTCGCGCGCAGGCCTGGCAGACCATGCTTTTCTATCGAACGCTGCCAGCTGAGAAACTCGTCGACCGTCAACTTGTAACGCTCGCAAGCTTCATCAAGGCTGAGCAGACCACCGCGGACGGCAGCAACAACTTCGGCCTTGCGTCGTATCACCCAGCGTTTGGTGTCTTTCGGCGGCAGGTCGGCAACCGTCAGCGGGCTGCCATCCGGACCTATGACATATCGAACGCGAGATCTGAACTGTTGATCGGTCATTGTACTCTAACACTCTGTCTGACCATGGGTTTACTTTAGTCGAACCAAATTAATATCCATCTAAGTAGCAAGGTTAATATTTCTTTGACTATTGTCTCGTCTCACGAATGCACCAGCTGTGCAACTCGATACTTGACTCATAATCGTTCACACTAAGGTGATATTTGCGTCGACTTGGGACACCTTGCCAATTGTTCAGGATATCGCCAGCTGATTCGACCGGCGACGGACATCACACCCTGGACCACGCAAGTCTCGCGCCAAATTGCGCGACTTTGTCGGCATGACATGATTTGTTGCCGGCTTGAAACGTGTTAGGCAGCCGTCGTAAAGCCAATTCGCCTGTTTGATATGCCAGCTGCCGCGCTTCCCCACGAGATGCCCGATGACGCCGACCGCCAATAGTGATGCCAATCGACCTGCCGAACGCCAACGCATCGTCGTCGCGATGTCCGGTGGCGTTGACTCCTCGGTCGCGGCTGCGTTGCTAAAACGCCAGGGCCACGACGTGATCGGTGTCACGCTGCAGCTCTATGATCACGGCGCTGCGACCGGGCGTGCCGGCAGCTGCTGCGCCGGCCAGGACATTCATGACGCCCGCCGTGTCGCCCAACACCTCGATATTCCCCACTACGTGCTCGATTACGAGGCCCGTTTCCGCTCGGCTGTTATCGAGACGTTTGCTGACAGCTATGTCGCGGGCGAAACACCGATCCCCTGTGTCGCCTGCAATCAAAGCGTGAAATTCCTTGATTTGCTTGAGACCGCCGGCGACCTTGGCGCCGATGCCCTCGCGACCGGTCATTATATTGTTCGCCGCGACGGGCCCGACGGAGCTGAGCTGTACCGCGGTCCGGATCTCGACCGCGATCAGAGTTACTTTCTGTTTGCAACGACCAAGGCCCAGCTTGCGCGCCTGTGGTTCCCGCTCGGCACGCTTGAAAAGCCGGAAGTTCGACGTCTTGCCAGCGCTTGGAACCTGCCCGTGGCTCAGAAAAGTGACAGCCAGGACATCTGCTTCGTGCCGTCGGGGCACTATTCCGACGTCGTCGCCAAATTGCGCCCGCGCGCGGTCCAACCGGGAGACATCGTTCATATCGATGGGCGCGTGCTCGGCCGTCACGAAGGGATCATTCACTTTACCATCGGCCAACGCCGCGGCCTCGGCATCGCGTCGGGTGAGCCGCTCTACGTGGTCAAACTGGATGCCAAAACCCAGCGGGTCGTCGTGGGCGATCGCGCGGCCCTCAAGACAGCGGAGTTGTATCTGCGCGATATCAACTGGCTGGCGGATGCGGCCACCGCGGAACGGGCGGCCACCGGGCTCGAAATCTTTGCGCGGGTGCGCTCCTCGCAAACACCGCAACCGGCGACACTTTGGATGGGGCACGACGATGGCGCGCGCGTTCATCTGGCCGGCGGCGAGCACGGCGTTGCGCCGGGCCAGGCCTGTGTGTTTTACGACGATGCCGGTGCCGGAGCCCGGTTGCTCGGCGGCGGCTGGATCCGTGAGACGCAGCGCGCCACGGCGCTCCCGGAAATGGGCGAAGCGGCCCGAACAGCGGCGACCGCGTGAGCGGGCGCTCCGCTGACTGTGATTGACCGGCCCATCGCCGTCCGGCGTCGTCACCGGGGAGACTTGACACCGACGCCCCGGCCTTTCTATATCGCGGCTCCGTGGCGGAG
This sequence comes from Hyphomicrobiaceae bacterium, assembly GCA_051009955.1. Classification (GTDB taxonomy): domain Bacteria; phylum Pseudomonadota; class Alphaproteobacteria; order Rhizobiales; family Hyphomicrobiaceae; genus Tectiglobus. Next base: position 8,659 of record JBPCWB010000643.1, read on the forward strand.
TAGCTCAGCTGGTTAGAGCAGCGGAATCATAATCCGCGTGTCGGGGGTTCAAGTCCCTCCTCCGCTACCA
>JBPCWB010000644.1:0-2513 GCA_051009955.1 Hyphomicrobiaceae bacterium
GCGTTCCAGCGCATCCAAACCATCGAACACCGCCACGACATCGCGGTACAGCAAATCAGCTTCCGGCGTCGGCACCAGCCGCCCGCGACCCCGCGTGAATAACTTGAAGCCGACATCTTCCTCGTAAGCCCGAAGCATGCGAGTGACCGGCGGCTGGGTAAGGTTCAACGCGCGCGCGGCTTCACTGACACTCGTTGTTTCATAGACGTGCCGAAAGACGCGCAGCCGGTTCAGATTCATCATGGGACACCTCGGGAAATGTTCCCCGTGTCATACCTTTCTTGAATGACGTCAGTCTATGATGGATATCGACGCCAGTTCCTCATCGCACGGCACCAGATTCAGAACCTGACTTGTTTGTCATAACAATAGTTATAATCAGCAACTTGAATCCCGCGTGTTGCCTTCACCGCTGCGACTGCTCGCCGCTCGATTGCCGCGGAACTCACGCTGACGTATGTCAATAGTTCATCCGCGGTGTTGAGAACCATCAACGCGGTGCCGCAAAATTTCCCGGGGCGTTGCCACAAGGCTTCTACGGTCCGCTCAATATATCGCGGTTTGCGCTTTGCCAGATTTCGTTCCGACCGGCGGTTTGTTGAACCACCGCCGGACTGCGCAAGCACTGAACGGCGTTGATCATGCGACCCTGTCGACACCGAGCGATCGACAATAGGGCACGCCAACGGTCGCAAGGAGCATCCACCTGCGTTCGTTGCCGAAGTGTGAACTTGGGTTCCGGCGCCGCCACCTCGGATCGTCAAGATCTACAACGCGCGCCCGACAAGTCTCTCGATGTTGCCGCTATAGATAGCCTGACGATCTTCGGGCGTGCAGTCCAATGCATCGATAATCGCGATCGTATCGCGCAACACCTGCGCACCGCCGGCATGATCGTAGGGCGCATCGGTCGCGAATACCGAGTGCGCTGCGCCAAAAAACTCCAAGCCGCAGCGGCTCGCAGCCTCTGCGCCAAACATTGCCGTGTCCGCGTAGAACATCTTGAAGTAACTCAGCGCCTGGCGCTCTAGATTTTGCGACAGAGGCCCGTAGGCGTGGTCAGCGGACTGCGACTTGCGCTCCTGCCAGTAGGGCGTGATCCTGCCCTCCGCGTGGGGTATGTAGGCGCCCCAGTGATGCGTGATGATCTTCAGATTCGGCAACTTGTCGAACATCCCGGAAAACACGATCCGCGCCATTGCCGCGCTGGTATCATAGGCCCACCCCAACCCCCACCAGATTTCGTACCTGGAGACATCCTCGGCCTGGTAGTCCGAGACCTGCATCGGTCGCGCGGGATGCAGCCAAATCGGTTTGTCGAGCTCGGCCATGCGCGCAAAGATTGGAAAGAATTCCGGTTGATCCAGCGCTTTGCCGTTGACGTTGGTATGGATCTGCAGCCCCAGTGCGCCCATGCCAACAATGGCTCTTTCGATCTCGGCAAGCACCGAATCCGGATTGTTCATCGCCGGTGTGGCGACGAAGCCCGGGAACCGGTCAGGATGCTGCGTGCAAATATCCTGCATGCAGTCATTGGCTAAACGGGCCAGCTCCGGCGTCTCGTCGGGGCCGGCAATATCGTCCAGCGGCGGTTGCGACAATGAAATGATTTGGCGCACGTCATCGAAAGCGTCGAGGACACGGAGCCGCGCATCGATATCATGCAAGGCCGAGATGCTCTGCCACCGCCGCACTGCACCTGAAGGCGCGAGCGGCGCGACCCGTTCGAGAAATCTGGCCGGGAAAACATGATTGAAGGCATCGATCTTCACGTCGACGATCTTTCCACAGCGGGACTGTTACTCGGCTGCCTGCGCGTAGCCCTGCAGACCGTCGGCCCCTTGCGCCGAGAGGCCGGCGGCCTTGATGGCAGCGCCGATCCGAGCAATTTCGTCTTCAGAGATTTTCAGCAATGGCGGACGCACGACCGCGTTGTCCTGCCGGCCAAGAAGCACCAGTGCTTCCTTCATGCGGTTGTGCATATCGCCGAAGGGATTCGCATAAAAGACATCTGATGTCGGCCAAATGCGCTGCCACACCGCCTGCGCCCGTTCGAGGTCTTTGTCCTGCACCGCCTGAAACAGTGCCACCTGCAGATCGGCAATGACAGATCCGGCACCGGACAGCAGTCCCTTGGCACCCATGACCAGTGATGACATCAGCCAGGCAGAATTCGTTGAAAGCACATTGATCGGGCGTGGGAGCGTTTGCAGCACGCGAATGTGGCGCTCATGCTGCTGCGGCGGCGACCAATCCTTGATCGCCTTGATGCTGGGAATGTCCTCGCTAAGGCGCACGAGCAGGTCGAGCGAATAAGCCAGATCGTTGCCGTACTGGAAAATGATGATCGGCAATTCGGTTGCTTCTGCGATCGTCGAGAAATGCGCAACGGCCATCTCCGGGCGAAATTGCACACAGCCCATCCCGAGCGAATGCGGTGGAAAGCAAAGCAATGCCGATGCCCCACCCTGCTCTGACATTTTTGCAAGACGCGCAGCTTCAAGGCTGCCATC
>JBPCWB010000645.1:0-6338 GCA_051009955.1 Hyphomicrobiaceae bacterium
AACCTCCGGAACTCGCAGTTGTCAACTATATGTTATCCGCGCGATAACAGAGAAGTGAAATCTGAGCCCAATACTGGAATTGGTTGCATGCAGGATGAGCAGACACTCGCACGTGTGCGGGCCTACATGAGCGACATGGATTTGGAGCTCAATAGCAAACTGCCACCGGAACGCGATCTTTGCGCGAGCATCGGCGTGACCCGGGCGGCGCTGCGCCGCGCGCTGGACATTCTCGAGTCAGAAGGCCAGATCTGGCGCCATGTCGGCCGTGGTACATTTATCGGTGCGCGACCGGTCGAGAACATTGACGATGTGGCTTATCTCGCCAACCGCTCAAATCCGACAAAGATGATGGAAGCCCGCCTGCACGTTGAGCCGGAGTTGGCACGGCTGGCGGCGCACCACGCATCCAATGCGGACTTTGAATTTCTGCGAAGATGCCTCCGCAAGAGCCGGGCTGCGCGCGAATGGCGCGTTTATGAAGCATGGGATACGAAGTTTCATGCCGCGATCGCCACCGCGACGCACAATCACCTTTTGATCAGCCTCGCTGATACATTGAACATCGTCCGTCGCGCGACAGTCTGGGGTCAGATGCGCGATCCCAAGGTTCCACCAGCAGACCATCTTAGCTTCGCCGAGCACGACGCAATCTTCGATGCAATCGTGCAACGGGACGGTGACTCAGCGGCCGAGAATATGCGCCGCCACCTCATCACCGTCCGAGACAGAGTTCTGCGCTCTTGCCGTGCGCAGTAGGCCCACGCACACCTGAGATAAATCGCCGTTCCCCTCGCGGGCAGGTGTGGCACGCCGTTTGGCGCAATGATTAGCATGGCCATTCAACCCGGGGGCCTGCGCACAAACTGTGATGCGTTCGGCAAGGAGCATGAGCCACAGGAGAATTGACCCGGCCACCTCGCGTTAATCGATCAGTGTGTATAGGCGTTCGTCGTAAAGACTGCCTGTCATCGGATTGAGCACGAAGAGTGGGTCCGGATTCACGCCGCTGCCCGGCACGATACCTGATAGAGCGTCGCGAAAGTCCTTGACGTCACTGGTCACTTGATGGGCCGCACGTTCGGCTTCCGAGTTCCATTGCTCGACGACCGTCATGTGATTGGATCTGTTCGACTGGGTCAAAGCATCAAAGCGAACCACACCTTTGTGCTTGCGGCTCGCAGTAACGAGTTGCTCGACCAGGGCGTTGCCGCAGGGCCCCGTTTCCTTGACTTGGCATTTGCAGGGCGGAAACTGCTCGGGTGGAATGATGTCGACGTGCGTAATCGCATAAACCGATGACCCGGTTCCTTTGGCAATACTCGAAGGATCGGCGGCGACGAGACCGACATGGGGACGTTCGTCGTACGGGTTATAGAGCAGTGGTTGGAGGGCTTTGCGATAGGCAACGGTATGTGCGGCTTTGGCGTGGTTGTTTCGTGCTGCAGGATCGCTCCAAGTTTCCAGGACGACAAAGTGGTTCTTGCGGCCTATGCGCTGAAGAGATTCAAACCGCAAATTGCCAGCCTCGGACGCGCTGGCCGCCGCTTGCTTTTTGATGAGCGCCGCCGCCTTGTCCGCACTTCCGGGAGCGACTTCAATATAACTGACAATAAAGAGTGGTTTGTCAGACAGCACAGTCCCGTCTCGTAATTTGGTGTCCGCAAATGATGATGACGATCCAATTCCAATCGCCAGAAGGGCGCAGGCTGCCAACGTTCCGTGTCGTCGTATCATAACAGACCTCCACAATGTTCGGCATCTGCGGGTGATTGGTGTGAGATGCCCCAGAGTTTAGTAATTGGTCGCATTTGGGCTCATGCATCACAGCCAAATCGATTATGGCGGCAATAGTTTTCGCTTCAGAATGCGCGCTGCTCATTCATAAGGTGCGCCTTGGAAACCGACCAAACTGTGGTCGGAATATTCGTTGCAGTCCGGTCCGCGTGACCGGCGGGACGACGCCAGATCTTTCATGCGGGGCCCGGTAAACGGGCCCGCACATTGTCCTGCTTCTTCTACCGTCTTCTACCGTTTCGGCGATTAGTTGGCGGCAAAGCACATGAAGAGACCGGCGCCCCCGGTCTTTGTGAGGTTCTCTTGGCTGCAGCCGCGAGATTCATGGGCGGCATTCCACGACGTGTTGCCGCCGCCGTGTCGGTCATGATGACCGACCGTTGCTTTGCCGTCGCCTGAGCTTGTCCAGTTGCTGCAGGTATGGTCGGCAGTATCTCGCGGAAAATAGGCTGTTCCGTCCGCCATCGTGCCGGTCAGAATATCGTGGCGATTGGGTTTGTTGCCGCGTCCGTTGACAAGTTTGCCACTCTCATCAAGCGCCGTCTCCTTGATGATATTAGGACCGAGGTGCAGCTGGTTCAGATCTTTTGCGATGAGTACGCCCTTGGCATTGTACCATGGCCCTTTTCCAATGCGGTCGCGGGCCGACACGCCCCGTTTGCCCTTTTCCTGAGTGCTCAGATAGGCGCGCCAGGTCTTGCCTGTAACACCGGCCGCTTCGGCCAGTTTGGAGCAATGCGCGTCGGCGCCGGCAAGGCCGCCGAGGTTGCCCCCGTTGCCGCTGCCGACACTGGTCACGAAGAAGCTTGTCTTTGCATCAGCGGCCATACTTGCGCTCACTGAAGCGACGACCACGGGGACTGCCAACAGGGCAATGTGAACTAATTTCATGGGTTGCGGGTCCTTTGGGCTTGCAGCGTTCATAACTCGATGACGGCGTTGCCGACCCGCCCAGGGCACCAGGCCTGTACAACCCCAATTGCAGGCGACATACATCGTCAACACCGGCATAATGCCTGTACGATGAGATTGCTGCGATAGCTGACGTCGGGTACTTCGCAGATGCCACTCGTGTGATTCATGCAGTCATTCACGTATAGAAAAAACATTTCTTGCCAACGGATTGCGCTTTCATCACCGTTCAAGAAGCATGAATGTTTTGACCGGGCGGAGCTGAGTTGAACATGCTGTGGCGCGAAAAGGTTGGTGTAGTCGGACTTGCAGTACTCGCTGCGCTGCTCATCGCCGCCTCCAATGTCAGCCAGACCGGTGAATTGACGTTACCTGGCGTGTATGCGTATTGGCTCGTCCGGATCTTGATTGAGGCGGGACTATTTGTGCTTGTTCGAGACGCCATCGAACAACACCAAACAGCTCCGCGACCTCTTTGGCTGACCACCGGCGCCGCGATCCTGATCAGTCTGGTGCCCTTCGTTTTGGCGATCACCGCGCTGGATATCGTGCTTGGCTTCCCAGAGTTGGGGATGGAAAGCTCCGAATCTGTGGCGGCGTCCAAACTCAGAGAGTTTGGCTTGGAACTGGTCTATTTGCTCGATAATCATCTGTTTCTGTGTTTGCTGCTGTCGGTTCCTCGCCTGGTGGCGGGACAGCGGGAGCAGGGCCACGCAATCGAGGTCTCCACCGCGGGTCCGAACGGATTGGCGAGCGCGTCGCGAGCGACAATTTTGACCGAGATGGATCCGCCACTAAAAGGGGATGTGATGTGGGCCGAAGCACAAGAACACTACGTCCGGCTGACCACATCAGAAGAAACACGCATGGTCCTCATTCGGTTTTCAGACGTCCTCAGGGATCTGCCCAAGGATACTGGCGTTCGCGTTCATCGCTCCCACTGGGTTGCGCTGAGCGCTGTCAGCGGGGCATTCAAGGAGGGCACGAATTTGCGGTTGAAGTTGCAGACAGGTGACATTGTGCCCGTCAGCCGTTCCTATCGCAGCGACACTGAGCGGGCATTGCAAAAAGCGGAAGTGATCCCGGTATAGCGTCTAGGCCAATGGCTCGAGATCAATCGATCGCAGCCAGCTGACTACGGTCGAGCGTAGCAGTCATGCGATTTTGGCGCTGGTTTTCGTTGTTCGGGCGGCACCGTCCTCGGGCTTATGATTGCCGAGCCGAAAGGGTTCCCCGATGAGAAGCATGTTTATCGAGTATGAACCATACATTAGGCTTGGCATGTTTGGCGGCGTCTTTGCGGCCATGGCAGTATGGGAACTCGTTGCGCCGAGACGGCGACAGCACATCGGACGCGTGACACGATGGCCGAGCAATCTTGGTGTTGTGCTGCTCGATACACTCGTCGTACGGCTCCTATTTCCTATGAGCGCCGTTGGCCTGGCTCTATACAGCGAACAGCAGGGATGGGGTTTGTTAAACGTCTGGCCGGTGTCCCCGTGGCTTGCCGTGCCAATTGCCGTGATTGTTTTCGATCTTGCGATCTACCTACAACACGTCTTGTTTCACGCGGTTCCCGTGCTGTGGCGTCTGCACCGCATGCACCATGCCGACCTCGAGTTCGATGTGACCACCGGGGCGCGGTTTCACCCCGTCGAGATCGTTTTGTCGATGCTCCTAAAGCTTGCGCTTGTGGTGGCCTTGGGGGCGCCTGCATTGGCCGTGCTGCTCTTCGAAGTCCTGCTCAATGCAACAGCCATGTTCAATCACTCGAACGTTCAATTGTCGGCGTCAAAGGACCAGGTCTTAAGGATGTTCGTTGTCACCCCCGACATGCACAGAGTGCATCACTCGATCATTTCGCGGGAAACAAACTCAAACTTCGGCTTCAATCTCCCGTGGTGGGATTGGCTGTTTGGTACCTATCAAGCACAACCTGCTGCAGGTCACGGCGGAATGACGATCGGCATCAAGGAGTTTCGTGATCCCGAAGAACAGCGGCTTGATCGGATGCTGACACAACCTTTTCGCGGTGGAGGCAGTAGCCGGCCAAGCAGTGGCATGTGGACAGATGCCGAGTGAATGGCAGCCTCGATCGCCGTCATCCAACGAGGCGAGATGACCTCTCATGGAGGTCTCGCTCATCCAATACCGGCAAGTTGCGGTCCTTCGACGTAGGTTTTGAGTAGATCCGGCCGCTTGATGCAAAACAACTGACGCGTGACCGGTTCGGTTGAGAAGTCAGCATTGACCTCAAGCAAATCCCTGACGGCTGCTCCGTTGGGTGTTCAGTCCCACGGAGTGGTGGAATTCTTTGAGCTGATCCCACGTCACTCCGGGCGGCACTACGCGAGGTACTTCACGGCCGAACGCGATGTGTTGCCAATCGAAGAAGAACGCTCTCGATCCGAGGCCGGCGGTGGGCGACATGGCCAGGACCTCAGGTGGTCAGGTGTTGTTTCAATCTGTCCATCTTCCGCTGAAACTCGGGGTCACCAGGGCGGCGATTATGGTGTGTCAACGGTAAGAGCTTGAGCAGTTCGACAAGAAATCCGTCCGACAGAGCGACCGGTCGGCGGTGCTGAAGCAGCCGTCGAGCAAGTGCCGTTTCGCCGCGACAGACATCCAAGACGTACAAACCAAGGACAGCCGACATCGTCGTGCAAAGAACCATCAAGAACACGGGCACCGTCGGCGCCACCCAAAGTGCCAACGGCGCCACGGCAAGGACAATCCCCAGTAGCGAGGTTATGATCTCCATCGTGAGACCCACCAGACGTTGACGGCGATCACGACAACTGGGGCGTCGGTCATCCGCCCTGTTCGGGATTGCCGTGTCGCGTTCGTTGTCAACGATCACATACCCTCTTCCTTGAGGAATTGGACTGCCGCAGCGCGTGCAGAACAGACATTCGACGGCTATGGCCCCGTGGATGTGCTTCGGCGGACCGGCCCGAGATCGACGGTAGTCGAGAGCGTAGGGATGTGCACAGAGCCAGCACAGGATCTCGGATCGACCCATGGTCCTACCCTCTCTCAGTTAGACCGGAGATCGCGGCAAACTCGTCCTTCGGTCATCGTGGGCGATCTCGCTCAATTCACATGATTGGCCGGCACTCAGCATCGCGTGACCTGCGCCGCGATGCACAGCCAATTCCCGTCCCGCTTGGACCATATATCGGTATAGCGTCCGCAACCCGATATGCCAGTTGGGAACTTGAAGACGGTTCGTGCGTGGATGATTGCGAGTTCATCAAGGACGCGGATGATCACATCCCGCGCTTCGATCTCCGTGAGGCCCGAGCCTTTGGCGACCTGTGCCAGAAACCCGTTGCGATCGACGAGTGAACCGTCGGCGTTCGTATTCATGAAGTCGAGAGCGAGATGGTTCCCGAACCATTTGACATCGCATGCTTCGACAGCCCGCACGTAGCCCATATTAAGATCGTGGAGTGTCTGTCGGTCCGCGCCGGCCTGTCGAGCCGTCGTTACGGGTTCCTGCATTGACAACCTCCGATGATGTCGAAGGTCATTCTATCCGGCTCGGTGGCGCGCCGCTGTCACGATCCTGCGCATTTCGCGAATGTCAGCCGAGGTCGCAGCACGCCTGAACGCAGTAGGTGTCAGCC
>JBPCWB010000646.1:0-4547 GCA_051009955.1 Hyphomicrobiaceae bacterium
CCCACATCGCGCAGGACACCGCCGACACCGACGTCGGCCTGTTCTACATCGGCGCCGACTATCGCTTCAGCAGGGATCTGGTGGTCGGCCTGCTGGCCCAGTTCGACTGGACCGACGAGACCGACGATGATGACGGCTTCGAGGCCAGTGGCAGCGGCTGGATGGTCGGACCGTACATCGCCGCGCGCCTGCACCACAACCTGATCTTCGATGCCCGCGCCGCCTGGGGCCTCTCGGACAACGAGGTCAGTCCGTTCGCCACCTACAGCGACGACTTCGAAGGTGAGCGCTGGCTGGTCAAGGCGCAGGTCACCGGCGATTTCCGTTTCGGTGACATCCACGTCGCGCCGCACGTCGCCGTGATCTATTTCGCAGAGGAACAGGCGGCCTATACCGATAGCCTCGGCATCGCCATTCCGAGCCAGACAGTGTCCCTCGGCAGCCTGACGTTCGGCCCGAAGATCTCGACCCGACTCGAGACGCCGACCGGCATCCGCATCGCGCCCTATGTTTCCGTCAAAGGCATCTGGGACTTCGAGACGGCTGACGTCGTCGATCTCGAAACCGGTCTCGCCAGCGGCAGCGACGGTCTGCGCGCGCGCGTCAACGGCGGCTTCAACATGCAACTGCCGGGCGGCATCACACTCACCGGCGAAGGCCACTACGACGGCCTCGGCGCCGACGACTACGAGGCCTACGGCGGACGTGTCGAACTCAGGGTGCCGCTGCAGGCGGAGTAAGGTTGGGCAAGCACGCCCGCGGTCCTGCCTGAGGCTCAATGGTTCCGGGCCGGTCATGAGCAAATTGTGATTCAGCAAAGCTCGCGGCGCGCTCTATGCTTGATGCATGTCTATGAGTCCGACTCTGCGCGATTCCGTCCGTCGTGGCTTCAGGTTTGCCTGGGCCGGCGCTGTGCTGCTTGCAATTCTTGTGTCAGGCGGAGTTGGTGCCGGCGCGCAATTGGCGAATCCATCCGACCCGCCGGACCCGGCTCAGACGCCGAATGGCAAGCCGCCGGCGGAACGTGAGAACAAGCAGGATTCCCCTGTACAACACGAAGGCAGCATGACCCTCGCGCGCATGGGCGAGATCATCAAACGTCTGGACGACAAGGCCGAGATCCTGCGTCCGGGGACCTGGCAGTTCACCGTCAGCGAGCGTGTCGTCGTTGTCATTACCGACAGCGCGCACAATCGGATGCGGATCCTGTCGCCCATCGGCGCGGTTGACGGCCTGCCGGTGGACCTCCTGAAGCGACTGATGCAGGCCAATTTCGATACGGCCCTCGATGCGCGTTATGCGGTCGCGAAAGGCGTTCTTTGGTCCACGTTCATTCATCCGCTGAGCGCCCTCCACGATCGCCAATTCATCAGCGGCATTGGTCAGACGGTCAATCTGGTGTTGACCTTCGGCTCAACGTTCTCGTCGGGTGCGATGAGTTTCGGGGGCGGCGACAGTCGCGACATCATTCGCAAGAAGCTCATCGAAGAGCTCTTGAAGAAGGGCTTGCCGATCTGATCGCGCTGCGCGTGCGGTCGGACCCGGTGCGCGACGCCGGCTTTTCTTATTGGGTCATTTCTTCACAGATGGCATGGGCCCGGACGAGGGCTTCCGCGCGGGTGCGGAACACTGCGATCGCCTGACCGCCGGTCGCGTATTGCTTGATGAAGGCGTCGGTCAAGTCGGTTTGTTGCGCACGGTCGACGTCAAGTGCCGTCAGGACGACGTGCGACTTCGTACCGGAACGAACGAGGACCGTCGATGATCCGCCGTAGCTCGCAAGCTGAACGCGACACTCGCTGGGTCGGCGAGCAGCGGTCACTCCAGGGGCCGGCGGGCTTTTTTCTGCCCGCTCCGCACGGGTTGCTGGTGGCCGCGCCCGGATCGCCTGACGCGTCGCCAACTTCGGCTCTCGCGCCAACTGCAATTTGGCGCCGGTGGTTCCTGTCCAACCCGCCGCGTGTTGAACGGGGCGCTGTTTCGATTTGCAGTAGCGTTTGCGGTAGAGGCGCGCGACATATTCGATTGAGCGACCATAACGTTTGTCGACCGCCCAGCGTCCGGACAGGTCCTGGAATGTCACCGGTCTTTTTTCCGCGATTGGCCGCGAGAGATCGAGAATGATTCCCTGCTTTAGCCGCGTGCGCTGTGCGACCGGTTCCGCGACGGGTTCGCCGGAGTAGACGACAAGGTGCTGGATCTGGGCCAGCACACCGGCGCTGACATTCGGGAAACTGTTGCCGGGGACACCACCACCGGTCGTTCCAATGCCGGCGAAATTGTTTTGCTTGGGGTCAACATCACCCCACCGCCCGTTCGGCGCGCGATAAGTGAGGAAGTTCGTTTCAATGGCCATTTGATAGAAGGCGTAATCCCAACGCACCTGCCACGATTCCCCGTGGTACCTGTACCATTCCGCAATCTCTCGGAAATTGGGATTGAGCCGTTTGTTGCGCGTCGCCAGGAAGGCCATCAACCGGCTTGGTGTGACACATGCGGGCACCTGATTGCTTGCCGACAAACGGATTGGCGGCGGTGCGGCCATCGCGGTGAAACTGGCGAGCGGAATGACCGCAACAATCAGCGCCAAGACTTGCACGATTAGTGGGCGTTTGAAGAACGCTTCAAACATAAATGACAACGCCTCGGGAGTGATTTACGGCCGCTAGGTACTAAGTTCGCAACGGGCCACATCGGTTCCGGTCAGAACAATCGATCTCGTTAGCTTGGGCTGCAGGCAAGCCGATCCTCAGCCGTCAGGGCACAGCTTGAAGGCTTTGTCGAGGGCAAGCGTCTGTGACTTGAACTCGCCGATCTTGCGGCCACCTTTGGCATAGGCTGAGATATAGGCTGCCGTTTCTTGCTGTTCGCGGTTCGTATTGACATCCAGCACCGTGTAGTTGACGTGCGAGGCGTCGCTGGATTTGATGATGACAGCCTTCTGTCCACCGTAGCTCGCCGTCCACACCCGACACTTGGGTTCAGGGGCTCTGATACCCGATGCGGGAGGCGCAGCCGCCGTTTGATATTGGCCGCTGGATTGTCCCGTCGGCGCGGACCGCGCCGCATCTGCTTGTTTCGATTGCTGCGCGTCGTCTGGCTGTTTCGACGTCGATAGACCCGGGTTGGCGAACTTCGCGGCCAGTGTCGACGCCGCACCGGCCACCGGGGACGTTGCCTTCGCCTGGCCTGATTGAGATGTCGTTCGATTGAGCACGTTGACGTCGGACGGAGCACGGTCTTGCTGCGATGTTGTGTTCGTATAGACAGCAGACGCACCGAGCGATGCACGACGGGTCAGTGCGCCGCTTGCTTTTCGCGTCGTCGTTGCTGTTGCAACTTGCGTTGTCCCGCTACCACCTCGAGCCTCGGCGACGAGTTCGGGGCGTGGGTCGGGACGGTTGCAGTGTGATTGATAAAAATTGTCGGCTATGAACTTGATATCGCGCGTATAGGTCCGCGCGCCGGGCGCCCACTTCTTGCCGATGTGCCGAAAGGTCATCGGTCCCCGGATGGACTTCTGCCACTTCGAGAGGACTTTCCAGGATTGGACTTTGCGGGTGCGATCGGCAACTGGATTGTCGACGTGGACACCGGCATAGACCAGGAGATGTTCAAGCTGCGCCCGAACGCCGTCGGATACCGATCGGAAGCGTTCGCCTTTGACGCCACCGCCGGTCGCGCCGAGACCGGCAAAATTGTTCTGGCTCCAGTGCACGTCACCGTTGAACTTGAGGCTGGCGGTTTCCAGCATCATCTGGAAAAACGCGTAGTCCCAGCGAATGTTGAGCGTCTCGCCGTGGCGCATGTAGTACATGGCCAGCTTATCGAAGTGACGTTGGATATTCTTGTTGCGATTGGCCAAGAATTTCATCATTCGGCCGGGTGTCGCGCAGGCCGGGATGGGGTTCGTGGGACTAACCATGACAGCCGGCATCTTGGCCGACATTGCTGCCGCGCTCAATGTCGTCAATCCGATCGCGAATGCTAAGCCGCCGAAGTATTTCATGATATCTCCCATCCGTCTGAGATTGCACATCTCAGGCTCGGTCGAATCTGGCTTTGGATCAGGTGAATGTTTGACGGATCACCGTTAACGAAAGCTTTACGACTGAATTGAATAAGCCGCCCAACGTGGGCGGGAATGGGTGCGGGATTAGGAATTTTTGTGGCATGAGTGAGTCCAGTTGGCTGTTTGGTCGCCAAAAGCCCAGCGCTACGCGGCCTTTGTCAAGCAAGGCGCACCCGGGAGCGCGACAATATCTCCGAGGCGTTGCTGGTCGCCCGTCTCAAAAAAGCGAGTTAACGCAAAACATTAAAGCCTTGTGCGCGCACGAGGTCTCAGATCTCAGCTGTTGTCGCCATCAAAGATATCGCCAATCGGGCCCAGGATAGACCCTTCACCGGTTCCGCCCGTCGCGCCAGCATTGGCAAGAATGCGTCCAGCCAGGCGAGAGAACGGCAGACTTTGGATCCACACAGTGCCGGGGCCGCGCAGGCGGGCAAAGAAGACGCCTTCGCCGCCGAAGATCATCGACTTGATCGAA
>JBPCWB010000647.1:0-6743 GCA_051009955.1 Hyphomicrobiaceae bacterium
GACCTGGGGTCTTGGCTCGGCGATCGCTCAAGGTGAAGTTGTACCGGACAGGATAATTCTCAGTCGCGACGCGAAATTGCACGAGAACACCGCCGGGCGCAAATACCACAGTGAGTCCTGCATGCACGGCGGCGCCTCTCAACCAATTGAAGTTCCCAAAAATCTCGTCTCAACACCGTGCCTCGATCCGCGGCAGGCGGTCGAACTCGGTCAGCTGATGCTCAAGGCTGAACGACTGATGGGTATGTCCGTTGAGATTGAATGGGCTCGCGACGAATCTGGCTTCAAGCTGTTGCAATCTCGGCCATTGCAAATCGAACCAGCATCAGTACCCGATGATATCTGGTTGCAGCATCCCGGGTTGAGAGGGCATCCAGCCGGTGTAGGCTGGGGCAGCGGCCGGGCAGTCGTCATCAATTGCGAATGCGAGTTATCACGCGTAGCGGCCGGCGACGCACTTGTCACCCGCGTTGCCGGTCCTGCTCTTAGTTATATATTGCCGACGGTGTCCGGCGTCGTGGCAGAACGCGGCGGTTCGACATCGCATTTGGCCTCTCTCGCGCGCGAACGCGGCATCCCAATGGTCCTCGGCGTTCTTGATGCGACCAAACTGATCCCTGATGGCTCTCAAATAGCCGTCGACGGTATTGCAGGCATTGTTCGCTGGCACAATTGATGTCGGCCCTCGCTAGTTCCAATTCAAACTCCGCTGCTTCAACTCACATGCTCGCAGGATGGCGTCGCCCTAGAGTTACAGGTCCGAGTCGTGGACGAATCAACACTAATACTGGGCTGACAGTCGGTTGACTGGCGCTCCCAGCGCCACGTGTGGCGTCACGTCAATCACGCGTCACCTAAGGTTGAATTGGAGACAATTTCCAGTGGTCGCAAGTAGTAGCAAATAACAAGAAGAACCTGGCGGAAGCAGCCTCAGGATCGGACAATCGTATGCTGGCCAGGCGATGATCGCTAATCGGCAACGTTCGACGTAACCTTCGCCACCAGCGTCCCGAAGGCTACACCTCGCGTTTGACCAATCTCAGGCTGCCATCATCTCATCGATCTTCAGCTTGGCCTTTCGCAGGGCGGTTTCGATCCGCGACTTGGTCTCGTAAAACCTTGTCGTTGGCACCGGTACCGAAATTGCAACGTGGTCACCGTTCAAGTCCAGGAAGGCGAACCCAATTGCAGAGATGCCAGCGGTGTGCTCGTCGAGATCATAGGCCAGCCCATCATTGCGTACGGCGTTCAGCGAAGCGACCATCTCTTCGATGTCACCTTGCGTACCGGACCGCTTCCATTCGTTGTCAATTAGCTTACGGGCACGCGCCTCTGACATGAGGGCGAGGCAGGCGCGCCCATTGGCAGTTGTCGTCAAGGGAAAAACTTCACCGACAAACGAGACCGTTCGCAAACGATGGCTGCCTGGCACCTGATCGAGAAACAGCAAGCCGGTTCCGCGCAGTACCGCAAGGTCGGTGGTCTCACTGGTCTCTTGTGCCAATTCGGTCAGGACCGATCGGCAGCGCTCCGCAATGTCGTAGCGCGCAGCATCAGCCAATAGTCCGATCTCGGGCCCTAGGCGTAGCCCACTGCCATTCGGTTCGCTCATGACAAGGCGCTCGGTGGCCAGGGCACCGACAATCCGCTGCACCGTCGAGCGGGGCAGACTGGCTCGTTCGGCAATCTGGGCCAGGCTCAATCCATTCGGATCGTCTTTCAATAAGCGCAGGATTGCCGCCGCCCGGGCGATAACCTGGATGCCGCTGCGGTCGTATTTGTCTGGCTTGTCAAGCATCTCGCTTCTCCAATTCGCAACGGTTCGAGCGACGGCTCCGGAGCATCACATCTCTGAATTGTACCGCATTGTGGGTTATATGAAACCGTATTCCAATTTTTGTTTGACCGCCATGCGGGCAATATGCATCACTATGCGGGACATTAGAACGAGTGACGCTGCCTGGTTATCGGCGGCAACGAAGCTCAAGTGAGGCAAGAAATGGTTCAAATTCGCGGCATCGAATTCCAGTCAAACACCGACAACGACATGGGATTGGAGTTCTATAACCTTAGCCATCGCTACGGATTCCAATGCCCGAACTGGCCATATTTCGATGACGTTGCCATCGTGCGAAAGCACTACATGGCAAAATCCGGCGTACTGAGCCAGACCATTACAACGTCGATGCACGTGACGACGCACATCGATGCGCCGGCCCATGTCGTCCAAGGCACGCCCTTCATTGATGAAGTGCCGTTACCTCACTTTTTCGGTTCAGGACTTGTGGTCTCCGTACCAAAGCAGAGGTGGGAACAGATTACGGGAGATGATCTTGAAAAGGCTTGCGGCAATGCCATTCGCAAAGGCGACGTACTGATCATCAACACCGGGTGGCACAAGTTCTACGAGGACGGCGACTATTTTCCTTACTGTCCCGGACTGGTGCCATCAGCTGCCGATTGGATGATCGACAAGGGCGTCAAGGTCGTGGGCCATGACACACAAGCCAATGATCATCCGCTAGCGACGGCAATCGGACCGCATCGCAACGGTCCAATCCTTCCGCATCTTGAAGCAGAGTATAAAGAATGGTCCGGTGGCATCGACTGGAAGGACGCATTCCCGGAATGGGAACCGGTTCACAATAAGCTCTTCAAGAATGGCATCCTTGGCATTGAGAATGTCGGTGGCGACATCGATGCTGTCACCGGCAAACGCGTCACGTTTGCGTTCTTCCCCTGGAATTGGGATCGCGGTGACGGTTGCATTATCCGCCTTGTGGCGATGATCGACAAAGGCCAAAACTATCGTGTCGAACCGGGCGAAACGTTCTAAGCCGCCGACCATCAGGCGCTGCTGCCAATTCCGATCAAGAACTCGATCGGCGCCTGCGATTTCACTTCCAGCCACGGGAGGACGCAATGCATATCAAGCGCTTTGAAGACGCTGAAACTTACGAGGCACCCAATCACTGGGGCGTTGCCGGGTTAAGGCTCCAAGGGTTTGAAGAAGGCGGCCCGAACAACCAATGGGTCGGCCTTAGCCAGTTTCTGCCGGGCGGTGGAGCAGGCCCCGATTCAACGCCATTTGAAAAAGTCTATGTCGTTCTCGATGGCGAGATGACCGTCATCATCGACGGCAAAGAGACGACTCTCGGCAAATACGACAGCTGCACAATCCCGCCGGGCGAAGTGCGCAAGATCGAGAACCGGCGCAACGACGTCTGCACGATGCTTGTCGTCATTCCTTATCCTCCGGAGGTCTGATCGATGAGTGCATTGGCAAACCCACTTGCAATGTTCGATGTGAAAGGCAAAGTCGCTTTGATCACTGGAGCGTCCGGCGCCTTTGGCATGGTGGCTGCCCGCGTGTTGGCTGGTGCAGGTTGCAAGCTTGTGCTGGTCGCTGGCAATCAGGAAGCACTGGACCAAATATCTGCTGAATGCCGCGGACTAGGCGCTGACGTGACTGCGGTCAACGTTCGCCCGACCGACGAAGCAACCTGCAATGATCTGGTTGCGAGAGCAGTCAATGCATGCGGCCGCCTCGACATTCTGGTCGTCGCTTCGGGAATGAACAAGGTGGCGCTGATCAATGACATGGCCCCGGAGACTTTCGCTTCCGTTATGGATGCCAACGTTACGCAAAGCTGGTTGTTGGCGCGCGCAGCTGCCGGTCAAATGAAATCGCAGGGTGATGGCGGCAAGATCGTTCTCGTATCTTCAGCACGTGGTCTGCTAGGCCATCCGGCGGGATACACCGCCTATTGCGCTTCAAAGGCTGCCGTCGATGGCATGACCAAGGCGCTTGGCTGCGAATTGGGCGCTACCGGCATCACGGTCAATGCGATTGCGCCGACGGTATTCCGTTCTCCTCTGACCGCGTGGATGTTCTCGGAGACGGATGAAGCCAAGAAAGTCCGTGAAGGCTTCCTGTCGCGTGTGCCCAAGGGCCGCCTTGGCGAGCCGGAAGACCTGGCAGGGCCGTTGCTGTTCCTCGCTTCCAAGGCCTCCGATTTCTACACCGGTCACATTCTATATGCCGACGGCGGTTACACGGCAGGTTGATGATGGGTGATCCGAGTAACATCACTGTGCTTGGGGCTGGCTTGATGGGCCACGGCATCGCGTTGATCATGGCGCGAGCCGGACATAACGTTGTCGTCACAGACCCGGTGCCGGAGGCATTGGCAGCTGTGAAAGGCCGCGTGGAATCAAGCCTGAGCGCGCTGGGTGCCAACGCCGATGAAGCCACGCGCGTACTCTCTTGTATTGCAACCGAACCCGAACCTGGCGCCGCGGTTTCGAAAGCGGACTTTGCATTCGAGGCCGCTCCGGAAAAGTTGCCACTCAAACGCGAGCTGTTCGAACAAATGGAAGCCAACGCCCCAACATCAGCGATTCTCGCTTCCAACACGTCTGTCATTCAGATCTCCAAAATTGTCGAAGGTCGGTCGACTGCACATCGCATGCTGGGCACGCATTGGTGGAATCCGGCGCACATGATCCCGCTGGTGGAAGTTGTGAAAACCGATTGGACTGACAGTGCAGCGGCGCGGAGCATGTTCGACCTGTTGCAAGGGGCGGGCAAGACTCCGGTAATGGTTGAAAAAGACGTGCCGGGCTTCATTGGCAATCGCCTACAGCACGCACTGTGGCGCGAAGCCATCAGCCTCGTTGAAAACGGCATCTGCGATGCCGCCGCGGTAGATACCGTGATCAAGTCCAGCTTCGGGCGCAGGCTTGCCGTTCTCGGGCCGCTGGAAAACGCCGATCTCGTTGGCACTGATCTTACTCTCGACATCCACGAAAACGTTCTCTTCGACCTAGAGAGAAGTCAGGAGCCGTCGCCTTATCTGAAGCAGCTGGTCGACGAGGGGCGCCTTGGCATGAAATCTGGCGAAGGTTTCCAGAAATGGACTGACGAAGAGATGGAGGCCGTGCGCACGCGCGTGACCAGCCACCTCACGAAATTGGAAACGATTCTATCCGATTAACAGCAAGCCTGGAGATGCACCAGGCAACGGAGGAAACAATATGAAGAAGCGCAATTGGACCCTGTCACGCCGTACATTTTTGGCCTCTGGAGCGATTGCTGTAACAGCTCCCGCCATTCTGCGAGTGACGAGAGCCTACGCAGCCAACCCGGTTCTCAAAGTGGGGCACGTGAGTCCGCGCACCGGCCCGCTCGCCGGCTTTGCCGAAGCAGACGACTATGTCCTCAAGGCCGTCCAAAAAATGTTTGACGCCGGGATCGAGAACAACGGCAAGCGTTGGACCGTCAAGATTATATCCAAGGACAGTCAGTCGAACCCGAACCGTGCAGCTGAGGTGGCTTCCGAATTGATGCTGCGAGATGAGGTCGACATCATGGTCGCCGCCTCAACGCCTGATACGACCAATCCAGTCGCGGATCAAGCTGAGTTGAACGAGGTGCCCTGCATTACAACCGATTGCCCTTGGCAACCGTACTTTTTTGGGCGCAATGGTAAGCCTGGAACTGGCTTTCAACACACATACCACTTCTTCTGGGGCCTCGAGGACGTTATTGCGGCTTTTCTGGATTTGTGGGGCAAGAGCGGCGTCGGCAAGAACGTCGCTGGTATCTTTCCGAATGATGCAGACGGCAATGCCTGGGGTGATGCGGAGCGCGGTCTCCCAAAGCCACTGGCGGCAGCCGGCTACAAACTGACCGATCCTGGTCGTTACCAGCCCCTGACCGATGACTTCTCGAACCAGATTCAGGCCTTTAAGAAAGCAGGTTGCGAGATCGTAACCGGCAATATGATCCCACCTGACTTTGCGACTTTCTGGGCGCAGTGCGCGCAGCAGGGCTTCAAACCCAAGGTCGTGACGATCGGCAAAGCGCTGCTCTTTCCGTCGGTCATCAATTCTTTGGGCGCACGCGGCGACGGGTTGACCTCTGAAGTTTGGTGGTCACCGCATCATCCGTTCAACTCGTCCCTGACCGGCGCGAGCGCAAAACAGCTTGCGCAAGGATATTCGGCCGCGTCGGGCCGCCCCTGGACGCAGCCGATCGGTTTCAAACATGCGTTGTTTGAAGTGGTCGCGGACGTTGTCAAACGTGCAGAGGACCTTGGAGAGCCTGCGGCCATCGTGAAGGCGATTGCGGCAACCAACCTTAATACCATTGTTGGCCCGGTAAATTGGAAGAACGGTCCAATCAACAATGTGACGAAGACACCATTGGTTGCAGGCCAGTGGCAGCGTGAGGGAGACCGCTTCGATCTCAAGATCATCGCAAATTCCAAGGCGCCCAACATTCCTCTGACCGGAAAACTGAAGCTGCTCTGAGATCAATGTCGGCGACCAGCGCAACCGATACGTTCCGCTCCTTGAAATTGGCATTATGGGCCCAATCCTGAAACTCGATGGTCTGACCCGATCTTTCGGCGCCGTAAAGGTGGCGGATGGACTCGGTTTCGAATTGAGCAAGGGGCAGGCGCTGGGCGTGATTGGGCCAAATGGGGCTGGCAAGACCTCCATGTTCAATCTGGTGACCGGAACGCTGAAGCCGGACGGAGGCCGCGTCTACTTCAACGGCGCGGATGTCACGGCGTTGAGCGCAGCACGGCGTAGCCGATCGGGGATGGCTCGGAGCTTTCAGATCCCACAGCCCTTTACTCATATGACTGTGTTCGAGAATGCCATGGTCGCGGCAACGCAGGCTGCGGGGTTGTCAGGGCGCCGGGCAGAGACGCTTTGCCTTTCGGTTCTCGAAC
>JBPCWB010000648.1:0-3505 GCA_051009955.1 Hyphomicrobiaceae bacterium
GGCGCCGATCGACGCACAGCCTTGGCGGCCAGACATTAGCCAAGTGCCGGATGAGCTCCGCCAGCGTGCCATCGCCGCCGCCAGCTACCATGGTCTCAATTTGCCGCCGGACATATTGGACGAGCTGATCGCGGTCGCACCGCATGCCGTCTCCATGGCCGCACGGCTGCGACGGGTCAACGCGCGTGAGGAGGAAGTGTCCTCGATCTTCGACATCGATCGCGAGCTTTGGGAATAAGGCCACTTGCAAGCCAACGGCGGCAGGCTCAACGCCGCCACGCTGCGTAAAGTCCAAGGAGCAGCATTGGTACGAGGCCCTCCAGCGCCATGATCCTGAGCGCGTCGGCTGATGCAAAGTTATTGAATAGATAACCGGCGTTCCATAGACCGAGCGTGCCGCAACCGATCCCCATTGATAGAAATCCAAAGGCACGCCCGCGCAACTCCGGCGCGGCGGTTGTGTAGATGAGTGTGTATTGGTTTGCCGAAAAGCATGCGCCGCCGAAGCTGAGCGCGATCAGCGCGAAGATGGTGAACTGCGGTGTGAAATGGAATGATAGCGCTAGGATTGCAGTCATGTAGATGACAGGCCCCAGGAAATAAACCGCGAAGAACCCGCGAGGTCGGATCAACAATCCCACCGCGATGGACCCGATGATACCGCCGACACCTTCAAAGGACGCCAACGTGCCCACCGCGGCGGGCATCAAACCAAAATCCTTCTGGGCGAAGACCGGCACCATGGCAACGAACGGAATGCAGAAGAGATTGTAGATCACCGTGACGGCAACGATGATGCAGAAGCGAGGATTGGCAAGTAGCGAGCCCGTTGCCACGGCTTTGCCAACTTGGGTCGCGGGGCGCTTCTCCGTTGCCACCGGCGTCGCCGGTTTCTGCGCTTGAAAGCCCAACGCAATCGCAAGACAGACAGCGTAGATCACGAAACTGAAAGCGAATACGCCCACCGGCCCGAACCACTGATACACGAAGCCGCCGATCAAAGGCCCGAGGCCGCGCGTGGCATAGTTCGTGATGTTGTCGAACCCCATGGCCTTGCCGGCCCGTTCGCTGCCGACCGCGTCGAGCATGAAGCGGCGGCGGATCGGCATATCTGTCAGCCAGAAAGCACCAGTCGCCAATGTCGCGACGACAATCGTCGTGTAGGTCACGCCGCCGCTCGCCGCGAGGTAGGCGAGGCTGCCTGAAATGATGCACATGATGGCAAGGCCGACGACCAGCCAACGTTTGCGATCAATCCGGTCGGTGAACGATCCAATGAGATAGCCAAGAGTTATGTGGGGCAGCAGTCGGAGCATGCCGAGCAGAGCCACCAGCGGTGGCGACTTCGTCAGCTGATAGGCAAAGATCCCCAGAGCCAGGAACTCGAGCCATCGCGCGACGCCCGCGAGCAGTCCGAATACCCATCCTCTCCGGTAGTCGGGGATGGCAAAGATGGGAACCGTACGATCTACGCGGCCGCCGCTTGCTGGTAACTCGCCCTGAGACATCGTCAAGCCGAAACCCTTCGGCGGCGGCAGGTCTCGATCATCGCTTGGCCTCGATCTCGATCTCGACAAGATGGGCGCGGCCCGACTCGAACGCGGCTCGAATCGCTGGGCCAACGTCATCAGGCTTGGCTACCCGTGTTGCTGCCACGCCCATGCCTTGCGCCATCTCGGTAAATACCAGGGGTGGCGCACCGAGGTCCATATGCGCGTAGGGCTCCTGCGACGTGATCCCGAAGCGCTGGCGGTAGACGTCCATGTTGTGTTTCAGGACACGGTATTCGCGGTTTGCCAGAATGATGAAGACGATGGGCAGATCAAGATGTGCCGCCGTCCACAGTGATTGGATCGAATACATCGCCGAGCCGTCGCCCGAGATGCACGCGATCGGTCGATCGGGCTCGGCAACGGCAACGCCGAGAGCACCGGCCAGGCCCTGTCCGATGCCACCTCCGCGGGCGCCGAAGTAGTCGCGCGGTCCGTCAAAGTTGATAGTGCGCGCGAGATCCAGGCTTGCCGTGATGGTCTCGTCGACAACAACGGCATCGGTGGGCAGGGCACGTTCGATCTCGGCCATGACCCGCGGCATCGAAATGGGTTCGCGCGTCCATGCCTTTTCAATCCGTTGGCGCTGGCGCTCGACTTCGCTGTCCTTGCGTTGGCGCAGGTCGTTATTGCGTTTGGCCGCGGCGTCCCGGAAACCACGATCAGCGCGTTCGTCGATCAATTTCGCTAGACGCGTTAGTGCATCCTTGATGTCACCGACAATTCCAAGATCCGGGGCAATGCTGTGAGCCAGGCGCGCGGCCGTCGCCTCAAGGTGCACAACCTTGGCACCGTCGGGAAACGGACTGCCGGGCGCATACCAGACGTCCTCGAAGAAGGGACCGCCGACGAGTAACACAAGATCACTGTTGTCGAGGGCAGCACGCACGCCCTTTGCGTCAAACGGTAAGCCGAGACGCGCCGCGGGATGGCGCGTCGGGAAGGCGTTGAGCAGTTTGAGTCCTTCGACCCAGACCGAGGATCCAAGGCTTTCGGCCAGCTGAACAAGTGCCGAAATAGCGTCGGTACGGGCGACGTCGTCACCGGCGATGATAGCCGGACGCGCGGCAGCCAAAAGGAGATCTGCGGCACTCGACAAGGCGTCGTCGGCGGCACGCGGTAGTCGCCGCAGCGTCGCAGGAATTGCGGGAGCGGAACCCGTCTCCTGTTCCATCACATCAATCGGCAGAGCGACAAACACCGGTCCCGCCGGGAGATCATGCGCAACTTTGAACGCGCGCCGCAGCACGGCGGCCATCTCGCTCGCGCGCTCCACCTGCACGCTCCACTTTGCGACGGGCTCTGCCATGGCCACCAAGTCGTGGCCGAGGACGGGAGCGTTGAGCCGCAGGCGCGTGTCCTGCTGGCCGGCCGTCACCAGCATTGGCGAATTCGCCCGCAGTGCCCCGTACATCATGCCGATGGCATTTCCCAGGCCAGGAGCGACATGCAGACTGACAACGCCGGTCTTGCCACTGGCCTGCGCGTAATAGCTCGCGGCGCACAGCGCGATGCTTTCATGCAGTGCGGTGACATAATGAATCGATGGGTAGTCTGCCAGGCTGTCCAGCAGCGGACTTTCGGTCGTCCCGGGATTGCCAAAGATGTGTTCCACGCCGTGGGTTACGAGGCTGTCCATGAACACTTGCCGACCGCGCATCGTGACTCTCCCTGACGTTCTCAACGATCGGAATCTAGCATCGATTTAATCTGCCCATTGATTGCCCATGTGATGATCTCGATGGGCCTGTTCCTGTAGGCTGTATCCGTTCTTGACGGACGGCTCAGCCCTTCGACTGATGATGACTGCAGGTGAGCTCGTCCACAACAGAGGCCATTCGGAAACGCCTGTGTCGACGACTTGGACCCAATGCAGCGTCTGATAGAATTCGACCGACTGAAAATCGCGCAATCGACGGGAGGACACCATGACGGCTACTGCACAATCCATCGCC
>JBPCWB010000649.1:0-4524 GCA_051009955.1 Hyphomicrobiaceae bacterium
CGGGCCAGCGACTTCCCGTCTCCTGCAATATGCATTGCCGTTCCCCGTCACAAATCTGCCAGCCTGCATCAGCCTCCGGGAAAAACAGTTTCTCGCCCCTGCCCGGGGCGGCGCGCCAGCGCCACTAATTGCCTAGCTTTGCATTGAGGCGCGCTTCCGTATCGGTTGCGTTGGATGCCAGCCAATCGCGCAACAGGGTCTTGTCATTCGCATCCAGGCCAAGGACCCAGGCGGTATATTCCTGCTCGGGCTTCCAATCCACTTTCGGGGCCCGCTCGTGCGGGACGGCGAGGTCAGCAACGGCTAGCTCGCTCGTTTTGCGCTCGCGGGCAAATGCATTGAAGCGCTTCAGTCGTTCGTCGATGCAGTCGTCAATCGTCGCAATCGCTTCCGCTATAATGTGCTGCAGAGACACATCGGACTGGTTCTCTCGCGCCCGGTGCAGACGGACATCCTGATACCAGGCCTTCAATACGAGCAACTGGGTTATATAGCGGACATTGGCGCGGACGCGCTCGACGGCACGGTCAAGGCGGCCAAATTTCCAGGGCCCGAGCTTTTCCGCGCCGGGCTGCGACGATATTGAATTGTTTGATATCGAGCGCCGAATAATCTGTCCGGCCACTGTAAGGACACCAAAGCCGATGCTCTGCGGCCCGACCAGACCGGACAATCCACCGAGAAATATTCGGTCTTGATCCAGGAAGACGCCATCGACGACGTTTCCAATCAGCGACGCTGTCGCCTTGTCGCCGCGCCGTCCCCAAGGCGTGAAGTTGAAGTGAATGAAGCCGCTGCCGATCTCCGAGTGATCTTCGCGCGACCGACCACCCGAAACAAGAGCGTCACAGAAGTTGATTAACGATCCGGCCGTCACATAGCACATCAAAATCGTTTGCTTCAGTCCGACGGCATGCGCTGTCGAGGCTTCTTCCTCCAGCAAGGTCCCACTTCTGAAATGCGCGTTGGCGCCGGCGCGGGCGCGGTTGAGAAGGACGGCTTGGTCGAGAAAGCCGCTGGCAACTTCGGCACCGTGGCCAATGACGGTATCCTGAAGGACCGCTGGGCCTTCCGTGCCGATTCTTGCGTTTGCTGCAATCAATGTGCGCGCACCGGCCAACCGCGTGCCGGGGTAGAGAACGGCGCCGGCATGGATCCGAGCCAACGCAACGTCGTCAGATATATAGACCTGTCGTGGGTCAACAAGAGTGACGCCGCTTTGCTGCAACAGTTCCAATCGTTGAGCAAGTTCTGCGGACATGGATGTGCCTCGTGCGCTTCATTGAGAGAGGGCCATGGATGCGAGCGCCTTTGCGCGAGCGCTTATGCTGCGATCAGGGTGCCGGTACTCACCAGTGTCGGTAGTCCTTAGACCAGCCGACATCGGGTGGCCAACACCAATTTCGCGACAGTCTATGCTTGTGGATTGGCGGTCAAATCTGGGAACCCACAGCCGCAGGCGTTGCGCACGATCGGTCGGTCCCCGGCGCTGGTCGAAGCGGTACGTTTGCCAGGTATGCTGACGAATCGCCATCTCCGAACTGGGTTCACGGCACGCGATGGTGCGGCTCCCATCAGTAGGGGTAGAGAATTCGCTTTTGGGGACAGGCCAGTCCATAGGCGTGCATAGCCTGACGGATAGCGATAGATCGGCAGCACGACATGCGCTAACCGATTGTTCAGTCTGATTCGAACTTCGCGGCTTTGATGGATTGCGAAAGGGGAGGCACGCCTTTGCCAGTCATTTTTCCGGTGATTCTGTCTGGCGGTGCCGGCACGCGGCTGTGGCCGTTGTCGCGGTCGCTTTACCCCAAGCAGTTTATTTCCGCGCTCGTGGACAACAGCGAGAACCTCTTCGAGGTGACCGCGAGTCGTTTGCGCGGCGATCGCTACGCGGCACCAACGGTGATCTCTAACAATGCGCATCGATTCCTGGTCCGGAATGCCCTGAAAGATGCAGGGATTGACCCGCGCGCGATCTTGCTGGAGCCGGTGGGGCGCAACACGGCGCCGGCCATTGCTGCCGCAGCCCATCATGTCGTTGCCGAGAATGCTGATGCCATCCTGGTGGTGATGCCCTCGGATCATGTGATCCGAGATCAAGATGCCTTTGTAGCCGCCATCGAACTGGCGGCGGACGCCGCCGCGCAAGAACGGTTGGTGTTGTTCGGCATTACGCCCGACCAGCCGAACACGGGATACGGCTATATCCGAATGGGCCCGGCCCTCACGGCGACCGATGGCAAAGTCCATGAGGTTCAGTCGTTTCATGAAAAACCCGAACTTGAGACGGCGAAGCATTATCTCGAATCAGGCGAGTATTTCTGGAACAGCGGAATCTTTATTCTGCACGCCCGGACGTTCCTCGATCAACTGGCTGAATGGGAACCGGAGGTCCATGCGAAGTCCAAATCGGCTGTAGCGAAAGCCGGTTCTGAGGATGACTTCCTGAGGCTTGAACCCGACGCGTTTCTATCGTCGCCCAGTATATCGGTCGATTACGCGGTTATGGAGCGCACTGAGGGGGCTCTGATGATCCCGCTTGACCCAGGTTGGAGTGATGTCGGGTCGTGGTCGTCCCTATGGGAACTGGCGGAGAAGGACGAGAGCGGCAATGCCTGTTCCGGCGACACGATTCTCCACGATACGAAAAATGCCTATGTTCGTTCCGAACACGGTCTCGTCGCCACGCTGGGATTGGAGGATGTGATCGTCGTCAATACGCCGGATGCCTTGCTGGTGGCCGACAAGTCGCGCGCGCAGGATGTCTCCGCCCTGGTCGGCCAACTGCGCGACGATGGTCGCAGCGAACAGGAGCAGCATGTTCGCAACACCCGGCCTTGGGGGTATTTCGAGACGCTCACAATCGGACCACGCTTTCAGGTCAAGAAGCTGCACGTCGTGCCGGGCGGTAAGCTGTCGATGCAAATGCACCATCATCGCTCCGAGCATTGGGTCGTGGTGCAGGGGACCGCACAAGTGACCGTCGGTAATGAGGTCAAACTGCTGCAGGAAAACGAGATCGTTTACATACCGGTGACCGAATGGCACCGGCTCGAAAACCCGGGCAAGGGGCCGCTCGAAATCATTGAGGTGCAAACCGGCACCTATTTCGGCGAAGACGATATCGTGCGGGGCGACGACATCTACAATCGCGCGCCAGACGAGACACGATAGAACTTTCTTGGGTAACACCGAGCGCGTGCACTGTTCCCGTATCCCCGCGTCGCGCCAAAGGTTCTACTGGGTGGCCTCGGTGATGAGGTCGTTCAACAGTTTCTCGATCGCGGATAGGGCGCTTGCCGACGCGGCCTTTTCGCTGGCCAAGGGGCGCCGATAACCGACGACGGTCACTCCGGGTTTGGCCTTGAGCTCATAGGCGAAGACGATGTATGGGCAGACGGCGAGGTTGTTCGGATCAGCCTGCATCGCAGCCTGGGACAGTTTCGCGGAGCAGAACAGCACGTAGCGGCCATCAATGTAAGGACTGCCGGCGCCGGTCGCCTGGCTGGTGCGGTCCAGCATTTTGCTGACGTGACCCGTGTAGTCGATGACGAGGCCGCGATCGACGATCGCGTTCTGCAGGTCAAACCATGTTGCTTCGAAATTGGCGTTTGCTGTTTTCGTTCGGTAGCCTTGGCCGTTGTCAGCACCAGTTGCAACCGAGGAGCCGCAGGCTACGGCCAACAGCAGCAGGGGCATTATCCAGATCCGCATTGTCCCGTCTTCCTTGTTTTCGTATGGCTTTGCATGCTTGATCAACGGTTCATTAGGGCTCTGAAACCGCCGACAACCGAACCTTCCATCATGTAGTTCAGGCCCAGCCAAACGCCGCACCAAATTGATGCAAGCACGACCGGTGCAGAGATTGCCAAGACCGAAGCGGCAGACAAGCCTTGACCGATTGTGCAACCACCGGCGTATACACCGCCGGTTCCCATCAGGAATGCGCCAACGAGATGACGGCGCATTTCGCGCGCATCGTCGGCACCTTCCCAGCGAAATTCTTTCTTGATCAATGCTCCGACGAACGCGCCCAATATGACCCCCAACGTGCCGCCAATGCCAAAGCTGACGGTCGCGCTGCTCATCGTCATGAAGAATATCAGCGTTTGACCGAGCGGCACCGAGAACGTGTGCGACACCACTGGTTGAGGCTCGAAGGGATCGGCACCGAGCCAGCCCGTCGCTAGCCATCCGCTGAGGATTGCGATGCCTACCGCGCTGCCCCAGAAGACGTGCCGGGTCGACTTTCTGAAGGTGGAATGGTTCAGACTCCACGCGCCAAGACCGACGGCGATCGCCAAGGGCAGGAGGATGCTGGTGAGCGGGCCTATGGCGGCAACTTGCAGAAATGTATTCGGAGCGGAGCTGCTAC
This sequence comes from Hyphomicrobiaceae bacterium, assembly GCA_051009955.1. Taxonomy (GTDB): domain Bacteria; phylum Pseudomonadota; class Alphaproteobacteria; order Rhizobiales; family Hyphomicrobiaceae; genus Tectiglobus. The sequence continues at coordinate 4,379 of JBPCWB010000649.1, forward strand.
CGAAGGCCAGTGGCGACAGTACGTAGAGGCGCAGCTGTGCCGTCGGGCCGGCGATGGCCATGTAGGCTGCGATACCAAGAACCAGGAAGCCGAAGAGTGCGCGCAGGTCACCACCTCCGATACGCGCCAATGTTCCGTAGCCGCAG
>JBPCWB010000650.1:0-14035 GCA_051009955.1 Hyphomicrobiaceae bacterium
ACCAACGTGCCCCAGATCCCTGCAAACAGGTGGACGGGGATAGCGCCGACCACGTCGTCGATCTTGAACTTGTCGAGCAATGGCACCGCGAAGACGACAATGACGCCGCCGACCGCACCAATCGCGACGGCTTGCCAGATGGCCGGCGTCAGAGGCTCTGCCGTGATCGAGACCAGACCGGCCAGGGCGCCATTGAGCGCCATGGTCAGGTCGACCTTGCCGTAAATGATCTGGTTGAGAATGATCGCTGCAACAACGCCCCCGGCCGCCGCCAGGTTGGTATTGACGAAGATCTTGGCCACCGACGATGCGTCGGCGATGGTGCCCATCGCGAGTTGCGATGCGCCATTGAACCCGAACCAGCCGAGCCACAGAATGAACGTGCCGAGTGTAGCCAGTGCCATATTCGAACCCGGCATCGGATTAACCTGGCCGTTGTCGCCGTATTTGCCTTTCCGTGCACCGACGATGATGGCGCCGGCCAGGGCTGCCCAGCCGCCGGTCGAGTGAACCAGCGTCGAGCCGGCAAAGTCAGAGAAGCCCATGTCGTCGAGCCAGCCGGCGCCCCACTCCCAGGAACCTTGAATCGGATAGATGACGCCGCAGAGGACGACGACGAAGATCAGGAATGGCCAAAGCTTGATCCGCTCGGCCAGCGTGCCGGATACGATCGAGGCCGCGGTTGCACAGAACACCATCTGGAAGAACCAGTCGGAACCAGTGGCATACGCGCTGCCCGTGTCCTGGGCGGGATCGGGCATTGTCACGGGCGCGACCTTGCCTACGATGTCAGACAGAATCCAGCCGCCGTCACCGGGATACATCAGGTTGTAACCGACAAGCCAGAAGGCCAGACCGGCAAGCGAGTACAATGCGATATTCTTGGTGCATTGCATCGCGACATTCTTGGTGCGCACCATGCCTGCTTCGAGCATCGCAAAGCCGGCCGCCATCCACATCACCAGGAATCCGCCAACTAGGAACAGCAATGTGTTGAAGACGTACTGCGTCTCCTTCTGCAGGGACTCGAGCGTCACTTTGGCGTCCTGGGCCAGACTGGGTTCTGCCAGTGCGATTGCCGCGGCGCCGGCCGCAACGCCAAGACCCAACAATTTCATCGATCGTTTCATTGATACATCTCCGTCGTTATATCGCGCTGGCATCGGTTTCACCCGTGCGGATGCGAACCGTGTGTTCGATACCGGACACAAAGATCTTGCCGTCACCGATCTGGCCGGTCTTTGCGGCCGCACCGATCGCTTCGACGGCCTTGGCCACGTCGTCGGATGAAACGACGGCCTCGACCTTGATCTTGGGAAGGAAATTCACGGCGTATTCGGCACCGCGATAAATCTCGGTATGACCCTTTTGCCGGCCGTAGCCTTTGACTTCGGTCACCGTCATGCCTTCGAGCCCGAGTGACGTAAGAGCCTGGCGGACGTCGTCGAGCTTGAAGGGTTTGATGATTGCCGTAATGAGTTTCATGCTTGATCCCCGATTGGCGCGGTGCAACGAGCCGGACCGACCCGACCGCAAACAAACCCGCTTCAGGCCAACGACGACCCGAGGCGGTTCAGCCTGACTGACTCAAGCCCTGTGCCAGTTCGGAGAGTGCGTAGTAACGCATTGAAATATAGAAGAGAAATAGACCGACTACCGAATTCCTCAGCAGCTCAGCAGCAAGAAAATGATCAAAAATTAGGCAGCAGGTATCTATTGACTACTATTTGACCACATACTTGGTTGGCCGCTTGCGCATCAGGCCTTCCTGGGTCGTCGAGGCCACGAGCAGTCCTTCGCGTGTGAAGACGCTCCCGCGGCAAAACCCGCGTGCGCCGAAGGCCGACGGGCTGTCCTGAACGTACAGCAGCCAGTCGTCGGCACGGAAATGGCGATGCAACCACATCGCATGGTCCAGGCTCGCCAACTGGATGTCGGTGTCGAACAGCAGCTTGCCGTGCGCAATCAGCGCAGTATCCAGAAGAGTAAAGTCTGAGGCATAGGCCAAAACGCATTGGTGCAGGCGCGGATCGTCGGGCAGGCGACCGTTGGCGCGCATCCAGATACTCTGGGTCGGCTCGGCCTGGGTGCGATCGAGATAGCGCGTCATATCGACGGGCCTCATTTCAATCGGGCGCTCGTGATTCCAGTAGCTGCGCATGTTCCGCGGCAGCTTATCCACGATCATATCGCGTAGCTCACGGTCACTCGGAAGGTCTTCCGGCGGCGGCACGTCAGGCATCGCGGCCTGGTGATCAAAGGACTCTTCCTGACGATGGAACGAGACGCTCATGGCAAAGATTGGCTGGCCGTGTTGGATCGCGCGCACCCGGCGGGTGGTGAAGCTGCCGCCATCGCGAATCCGATCCACCTCATAAACGATCGGATGGTTCGGATCTCCGCCAATGAGAAAGTAGGCATGCATGGAGTGCGCGACACGGTCTTCTTCGACGGTGCGTGCGGCGGCCACCAATGCCTGGCCAAGAACCTGGCCGCCGTAGACGCGTTGCCAGCCGATTTGAGGACTTGTCCCGCGAAAGAGGTTGATCTCAATCGCTTCGAGGTCGAGAAGATTGACGAGCGCTTCGAGGGCGCTGCTGTTGTCTGACAGGTTGGCGTTCATGTGTCGTGGTCCGCAGCTCTTGGATTGATGCCGTTCGACAGATGTCGGTCACGTTGCAATAGGCGCATGATAGCCTAAGTGGAAGATGTCATGAGCGAGGACGCCGGAAACAGGTTCGATATTGTGATTGCCGGTGCCGGATATTCCGGGCTTTCATTGGCGCTCGCAGTGTCGCGGGTTTTCAACGACGACATCCGGATTGGTGTCGTCGGCCGGCAACCATCCCAACAGGATAGCGCTGAAAGCGCGCGGGCCTTCGCATTGTCCGCGTCGTCGAAGAACCTGCTTGACGTGCTCGGCCTCTGGCAGGGTGTTGCAGGCAATGCGCAACCTGTTCGTGAGATTGCGCTGACGGACTCACCTTTGGAAGCCGGTGTCCGGCCAATATTGTTGACCTATTCCAACCTTCTTGCGGATGGCCAGCCGGCATCGCATATTCTGCCGGCTGAAGTGCTCACCAATGCCCTCCAACAAAGAGTGGAGCAGAGCAAAGCCGTCACCTTCATCGCAGACGATTTCGAAGGATTCTCGACATCGGACAGTCATGCGGCAATCGCATTGGCGTCCGGTGCATCGGTGGCAACGACGCTGCTCGTCGCCACCGACGGCAGCCATAGCCGACTGCGCAAGCTTGCCGGCCTGCAGACAGTCGGCTGGCACCATGGTCAGATCGGTATCGTCACATGGGTGGACCATGAAAAGCCGCACAATGGTCGCGCCATGCAGCATTTTCTGCCGGCCGGGCCATTCGCCATTCTGCCACTCGTTGGTGACCGGTCATGCATCACCTGGAGCGAGGAGGAGACGTCGGCGAAGCGAATTCTTGCCCTTAGCAACGAAGAGTTTTTGGCTGAAGTTGATCTGCGCTTCGGCGGCCGGCTGGGCGAGATTCGTCTTGGCGGACCGAGGCAAAGTTTCCCTCTGGCGACATCGATAGCACGCTCTTACATCGGCAAGCGCTTCGCCCTGCTGGGAGATTCGGCGCATCGCGTCCACCCCATCGCCGGCCAGGGGCTGAACTTGGCCTTCAGGGATGTTGCTGCGCTGGCGGAATGTCTGATCGATGCGGCGCGTGTCGGCGTCGACACGGGTTCTGCGCCAATTCTGGAACGGTATGAGCGATGGCGACGATTTGATTCGGTTCTTTCGGCGGCAACGTTCGATGGCCTCAATACGTTGTTCAGCAAGGAACATCCACTCTTGCGCGCGGCGCGCGAGGTCGGTCTCGGTCTTGTTGATCGATTACCGCAAGTGAAAGAATTGCTGGTCAGTGAAGCGGCTGGATTGACCGGGGAAACACCGAAACTTCTGCTCGGTGAACTGCCATAATGACGTGCTGATGTCGCATCAGTGCAATTATCCGAACACTGATAGTCAACATACTTCATAGAATCGATCAACCTAAAGCTTGTTTTGTCCAATGTTTTTCTGATTCCCGCGACAAGTTGCTCGCCAATGCCCGACGGACGGTCTAAAACTGATTCGCGTACCGATTTGATGACGTCCTGATTTGAGGGCCGGGGGTGGACGGGTCGCCTTGCGCTTAACCCCATCGCCGACTAAGAAAGTCATAGAGTTGGTCAGTTTGGCCAGACGGGGCATTCGCTTTCACTCTGGCGAGAGCATATTCCGCGACGCATAATCGACAGCGTGACAGATGAGATTTCTGACAAAAGCCCGGAGGCGATACATTACGATCACTGTCGTGGTCTTCGCCTGGTTGATTGTCGGTCTCTCGATCCCATTCTTTTTTCACAGTGACCGCATCGATTTTGAAGCATTCGGCGTCCGTGCTTCGCCTCGCAATCAGTTCAACGTCACCGCGCCAACAATCCTCAATCAACAGCCGTCGATCACTCTGCGTCGCGGTCAGATCACTCAGAGTTCGCCTGATGATCAGCCTCTGACAGGTCAGAGGGCGCGGGAGCTTTTGACGAGCGGCAAGGCCAACCTCGTGTTGGAATTCGCCGATGTCCGGCTCGGATCCAGTGGTGCGACGACCGAAGCGTTTTTGTCCGATACCGGTGGCGTGCCGCAACCGCTTGCGCCCGTGCTGCGCGCTCTGAGTTCACTGCACTTTGCCAGCCTCGACATCCGCCACAGTGACATTGCATTCGAGCTGCCGTCGGGCCAAGTCGAAGAACTGTTCGACGTTAATTTGCAGGTTGATCCGATCGGGCAGTCGGCGCTTCGCGTCAAAGGACGAGCTTGGTGGCGCGGTCATTTGATCGACATCGATTTGGAAACGCAGCCGATTACGAAATCCGGTGATCCGACGCCGCTGACTCTGGCTGTGTCCGGACCGGTGTTGTCGGCCAAATTCTCAGGTCACCTTTCAAGCGTGCAGTCGCTGTTACTTGTCGGTGATGCCGAGATCAAGATACCAAAGGTGATGGAACTGTTGGGTTTGCCGAACCCGTTCACTCAAGAGAAATCCAAAGACACCGCCGCACTCCAGGGCCTGTCGCTGTCAGGGCCGCTACGTTGGACGAATGCTGCGCTCGAATTTCCCAAGGTCAAGGTCAAGCTCGACGACAACGACGCCAACGGCGCGCTGGCCATCAAGAATCTGGAAAATACGCCGCAGATTGCCGGAACGCTGGCATTCGACAGTATCAATCTCACGCGATACGCGTCGCTCGTCCAGGCTTACAACCTGCCGAAATCGAAGGGTTGGTGGGATCTCATTGTCAGCATGTGGCCGCGACCGTTCGTGAACAAGATCGACGCCGACCTGAGAGTTTCGACGCAGGAGGCGGAACTGGGTTCGGCACGGTTCGGCAAGGCTGCCGCCACGATTTCGCTGAAGCGCGGTAAGCTCTCGGCACAGCTGGCCAAATTCGATTTCGATCAGGGGTCCGGAAGCGGGCAGATCACCGTCGACTACAATAGCGGCATTCCGAAATTCACGTTGCATGGCAGATTGCAGAACGCACCACTCGGAGATCTGACAAGCCTGGCTCACGGCAAGCGCAGCATCGAAGGACGCGCAACCATAACGGCCGATGTCAGTTCGCGCGGGAGGCACCGCCAGGAGATACTGGAAAACCTGTCAGGCCAATTGCAGTTGGAGCTGGTCGATGGCGGTTCGATCGGCCTCGACGTCAACACTCTGATTGATCCCAGCAAGCAGGCGGTCGATGTGCAGCCGTCGCAATTGATCCGCGACGCAGCGCGCGGCACGACCCAGCTGGAAAGCCTCAACGTCGAATTCAAGATCAAATCCGGCCACGCTGTCTGCAACCTTGCAATTGCGGAATTCGACGGCAAAACGATGAGTGCGGTCGGTCGACTGAACCTTCCTAGTCAGGCGCTTGATATGCAGGCGATCGTTGTCGAAGGAGCGCCCGGACCACCTCAGGCGACAGAGGCACAGGAAAAACCGGCTGAAGTCATTGTCGGTCGCTCCGTTGCGATTCGCGGGCCATGGTATGCGCCGAAGATCAAACTGAGTGATCGTCGGGGCAGCGCCATGGATCTGCTCGCCGAACTTCGCGGTCGCAAGCGGATCGAAAACAGCGTTCCGCAGTAACAAATCGAACAAATTGTGGATATCGGCAATTCGCTGACGGGTGTGTGGTCCCGCCGGATCCCTGCCCAACTCTTTCCGTTAATTGCAGCTCTTCAAGGCTGTGGAGGTGCGCGACGGCGGCCACTCACTCACCGGGGGTATTGAGCACGATCGCGATTTGCGGCAGAAGGGCGAACAATGCATCACGTTCGCGTTGGTAGCTCAGCGCACATGAAGTAGGCCGGTCAGAATTCAATTGTTGGAACAAAAATGAACGCATTCACCAATCGTTTTGTTGCCGTACTGACGGGCATGGCTTTTGCCGCGAGCAATGCCCTTGCCGAACCGGGCGATGCTGACCCAACACTGGACCCGCCAGCCGAGAAGAGATTGCGCGTTGCGAGTTGGGGCGGAGCCTATGGTCAAGCGCAGGAGCTGGCTATTGTCACGCAAGCGCGCAAACGTCTTGGTGTGAAGATCGAACGTGTAGAACGCACCGGTGACGCGTCAACTGGGCTGTCTGCAGACGTTGTCGAAGTCAATCAGTCAACGTTGGTTGATGGTTGTGCATCTGGTGCATTTGCGAAGATCCAACCAATCGATCTCGTCCCAGGTCCGGACGGCGACACGGGCAATTCTGACTTCGTGAGCGGCGGGTTGTCTCCTTGTGGTGTCGCCAGCTTTGCCTGGTCTTCGCTGATTCTGTTCGATACGACCAAATTCAAAAAACGGAAGCCAGGGCGTCTTGCCGACGTCTTCAACATCAAGCGGTTTCCCGGCAAGCGGGCCTTTCAAAGGAGCCCGGACGGCCTGCTGGAAATGTTCCTGATGGCAAATGGCACGCCGCGCGATCAGGTCTACGAAAAGCTATCGGACCGAAAGCAGCGCGACGACACGTTTAAAGCACTGGAGGCCCTGTTACCGCATATCGTGTTTGTCGATTCTGCCGGCGAGGCTTTGGAAGAGCTCGAGAGCGGTGCCGTCGTTTTTTCGATTGGGTACAGTGGCCGCGCATTTCGCAAAACCATTGCTGGAAATATCCGGGCGATCTGGGACGGCCATGTTTACGATCATGGGTCTTGGGCGATTTCGTCCAACGCCAACGACAGGTCACTCGCAAAGGACTTTATCTCCCTTGCGACGTCGCCTCAGTTGATGGCGGCACAGGCACGTCTGTGGCCCTATGGCCCGATGCGCAAATCGGCCGCCGCGTTGGTCGGTCGTCATGCCCGCCTCGACATCGAGCTGGCGCCATTCATGCCGACATCCGAGATCCGCCTCAACGCGGGATTGCGACGTGACGCAACGTTCTGGGCTGAGAATCGGGAGCGTCTTGAAGATCGTCTCGCTGCTCTGCGCGAGGGCTTCCCACTAGGCGTGCGGGTTCCGCCACCGCCGCGCAAGCCTGCACCTGAGCCGGTCACCGACGACAGTCAGGAATAATTGCGGGACCGATATCGCGCGCCACTAATCGCCGCGCGCCGCGCCGGGCCGCCCGTGCGCGACGGCGCGGTGGAGCAGCAAGACTGGCAGAAGACCAATCGCGACGATGGTCAGCGCCGCGACAGCAGCATCCTCGAATTCGTACGCGTCTGCTTTGCCGTAGACAAAGGTCGCGAGTGTTTCGACATTAAACGGCTGCAGCAGCAACGTCGCCGGGAGCTCTTTGAGCGAATCGACAAACACCATCAGCGCGGCGGTGCCGATCGCCGGTAGCAGCAGTGGCAGATGAATGCGCCAGACAATCCCCATCGGCTTTTCTCCGAGCGTTCGCGCGGCCGCATCCATACTCGGAGAAATGCGCTGCAGCCCGGCATCCAGCGCGCCAAGCGAGATCGCCGAGAAGCGAATTGCGTAAGCCAGAACCAGCGTAAAGATGGTTCCGGCAAAAATCTGGCCGCCGGACACACCGATCAGAGTGGACGCGACCTCGTTTAACCAATTGTCGAGTCCCGCTAACGGAATGAGCAGGCCAATCGCCAGGATTGTTCCAGGAACGGCATACCCCAGACCTGCGAGGCCAATCGCGGATTTGACGAGTCGGCGGACATTGGCCCTCTGGCCGTAGGCCAGGGCTAGTCCAACAGCGACGGTAACGATCGCGGCTAACAGCGAGATTTCAAAACTGTGGCCCATCGCACGCCAGAACCGGTCGTCGAGGGCATCCCAACCCGCTGACGTGGCGTTCGACAAGAGAATGGCGCCCGGCACGCAAAAGCCGAAGACCAATGGCAGGCTGCAAAGAACCGTGCAAAGCATGCCGCGCCAGCCGGCCAACCGGGCGAAGGTGATGGGTCGATAGCGCCCGGTCGCCTGATAGTACCTGGCATCGCCGCGTGAGTGGCGCTCGGCGAGAAACAAGGCAAATACTATAATCAACATGACCGAGGCGATCTGTGCGGCGCCACCGAGGCTCTCGCGCTCCAGCCAGGTGGCATATATGCTGGCCGTCAAGGTTTGCACGCCCAGGTATTCGACGGCACCGATGTCATTGAGACATTCCATCAGCGCCAGCGCGACGCCTGCGATCAAAGCCGGCCGCGCCATTGGCAGCGCAACCGACCACAAGGCTCCGGTCTGCGAGCGACCCAGTGTGCGCGCCACTTCCAACGCGCAGATCGATTGCTGAACGAAGGCCGCACGCGCGGACAGGTAGACATAGGGGTAAAGGGCGCACGAAAGCACGAATATCGCGCCACCGAGTGAGCGAATGTCCGGAAACCAGTAATCGCGTGCAAGCTCCCATCCCGTCATGGCGCGTAGTCCGGTCTGCAACGGTCCGGTGCTGTCGAGGAGCTCGACGTAGCAGTAGGCCATGATGTAAGTCGGGACGGCGAGCGGAAGAACCAGCAGGCGATCAATTAGATCACGCCCGGGAAACCGGTACATCGTTACAAGCCAGGCTGTCCCGGTTCCAAAAACCAGCGTCAGAACCGCAACGCCGAACATTAAGGCGAGCGTTTCAACGACCGCGCGCGGGAGCACCGTTGATGCGAGATGCCACCAGATATCGCCAGGTGACGTCAGACCCAACGCGAAAACCGAAACGATTGGCAACAGCACGATCGCCGCGATCAGAATGACAACCAGATAGAGTCCTGCCGGCACCGTGCGGTGAGCGGGCTTTCGGGCCAGTAAACTTTGCAACCATTCAACGAATGAACGTCGCGGCCACGCCAGTGGCGGCGGCTTGTTCGGAAATTCGGCGCTCATTACGGTGCAGCCTCAGCCGCCGGCAAACTAAGGCTCACGCGCGTGCCGCGACCGCGCGCGCTTTCGATCTCCAATTCGCCACCGCATCGCCGGCGAAGCTCATTGATGATGCCGTAGCCATGCTTGCGATCGTCAACGGAGCCTTTGAGTCGGGCCAGCTCTGCCGGCGCGATTCCAAGGCCGCCATCTTTCACTTCGATAACGCTGCCGCGGTCAGCCTCGTTGACCAGGCTCACCGTGACCACGCCGCCCAACGGCGTGAATTTAATGGCATTCGAAAAGAGGTTGATGAGAATCTGCTTGAGATAGAGTGGACTGGTCGTTGCCCAACAGTCCGGGTCGACGCGATCCTGCTGGATTTTGACGCCAAAATCCGTCGCCACCGGTTCAACCATGTCAACGACCTCGGCCAGCGTCTGAGATAGATTGGTCGCAACCATGCTGTCCGTCGGTTCGCCTGCCGACGTGACAATTTCCTGGATCGCTCTCTCAAGCACCTGGAGGGCGAGGTTGGCGCTATTTTCGATTGTCTCGGCATAAGTCAGATAGTGCGCATCGCCAAGCGGGCCGAATTGCTCGTTGCGGATCAGCTCCGCCCGCGACGCGATCGCAGCGAGCGGCGTGCGCAACTCATGGGCAAGTCGTCTGAGCATGTCCTCAAGTTCGCCCGGGCTGGAAAACGGTCGAGCTGAGCCGCCTGGTTTATGGTTTTCACCGTCGTTCACGCAGAACCCATCGCTAAGTGTCTGTCTTAGAAGGTCTTAGTTCCCACGGCCTTCGCCGTCCACGATCTTCCGTCGATGGACTAACCGCCGGTAGGCGCGCCCGAAACCGACGAGTAGCGGATATTGCAAACAAATCATATACAATCCAACTTTGCTTTGGCAGATTGCTCTGCACCTCGTCCATTAACACGTTGGGCCGCGCTATGAACGATCCGAAAAACCTCGAAATCCCGGAAGCCGTCAGACAAATGGCGGAAAAAAATGTCGAACAGGCGCGGGGCGCCTATCATCAGTTCATGGATATGGCACTTAAGGCCCAAGAGATGATCACGCAATCGTCCGGTGTGGCGACTGAGAGTGCGCGCGATGTCCAGCAAAAGGCTCTGCTCTATGCCGATGAAAACATGAAGGCCGGGTTCGACTTCATGGCGGATCTGGCCAAAGCAGGCGACGCGAAGGAATTTCTTGAGATCCAGTCGCGCCACGCTGAAAAGTCGGTCAAGACATACGCCGACCAGGCCCAGGAGCTTGCCAAGCTCATGTCCGAGGCTGCCCAAAAAACACAACAGAAGCCGTAGCCTCCCGATTCCTACAGAAACTGTCGTAACGCGTTCAGCATTCCGGAAGGCACTGGCGACGTATGGCCCGTCTTGAGGACTTTGAAGGCCCGGCCCACAGCCGCTTGGCCGATTTACCGTGCCCCGTGTTTGAATCCGATCCTTGGGTGTCGCCAAAGCCCTTGTCCCAGCGCCGCATTGCGATCGTTTCGACAGCAGGATTGCAGCGGCGCGGCGATCATCCGTTCGACATGGGGTCTTGTGACTTCCGGATTATTCCCGGCGAGACGGCGACGGGCGATATCGTGATGAGTCACGTTTCGACAAACTTCGATCGCTCCGGGTTTCAGCAGGACATCAACGTGGCACTTCCGCTGGATCGTCTGCGCGAATTGGCAGCCGCAGGGACGATCGGCAGCGTCGCCGACTATCACTTCTCGTTTATGGGCGCGACGGCACCGGAAGAGATGAAGCCGCATGCGATGCGCATGGTGCAGCACCTGAAAGAAGACGCCGTCGACACCGTGCTGCTTGTTCCCATATGACCGTTCTGCACGCGCGCCGTGGGCGCGCTGGCACACTACATCGAGGCGGCCGGGCTCGCGACGACACAAATCAGCCTGATCCGCCTCCACACCGAAAAGACGCGGCCGCCGCGTGCTCTGTGGGTGTCCTTCGAACTTGGTCGACCGTTGGGCGTTCCGGACGACGCCGCATTCCAGCATCGCGTCCTGCGCGCAGCGCTCGATCTCCTCGATCACCCGGGTGGTCCCGTCTTAGTCGATTATCCCGAAGACGCGCCGCCGGCGGAAGCCGCTGACATGGACGGCTGGGTCTGCCCGATGCCGGTTCGTGCACCGCCGGACGCTTCGCAGGATCCAACGGCCACGCTGCATGCCGAAATCTCATCTTTGAGACAATGGCATGATCTGTTTCGTGAGCGTCGCGGCCGCACCAGCGTAGGGGCCAGCGGCAGGTCGATCGATGATATCGCCAGTTACCTTGCGCGTATGCTGGCGGACGGCCGGCCCGGCCCGGCCGATGGATCAGAGACACCGGCTCAACTTCTAAAACTCGGCAGCGAAGACATCAAAGCCTTCTATTCCGAGGCGGCGCTGGCGATGCCGGGCAACAAGTCTGCGCGCCAGATTGCCGACTGGCTGTGGTTGGAAACGGAACTCGGGCGAACCCTTCTGGCACTGCGGCCAGTGTGCCTGGAAAGCGATGACAAGGCCGTGAAAAGGGTTGGTCAAGTCACGCTCGTCCCGCACGCCTACCTGCATCATGCAAAAGCGACGTGACGCGGCTGATGGTTCCTGCGATGTTTGCCAGCTGGATAGGCGGGCAGCTTGAAAGCGTCGGCTGTGCCGGTTATCCTGAAGTTTCGGAGATAGAGAAAGAACATGAGATGAGCGAACCCATCAAGGTCTTTTGGCAGCCGCATTGAACCAGCTGCCTCAGGGTTAAAGAATACCTGTCGGTCCGTGCGATCGAATTCGAATCCATCAATGTTATGGCAGATCCCGCTGGTCTTGAAGAGCTGCAGCGCCTCGGTGCCCGGACGGTTCCGGTCGTATCGCGCGGCGACAAGTTCGCATTCGCACAGGTCATCAAGGACGTTGTTGAATTCCTCGAATTGGATGAGGATACAACCCCAGAGTTGTCACCTGCCGAGCTCAAACAGCGCTACGACGGCATCCTTGGTATAGCCGTGGACCTCGTTCGCCAGATGCCGGACGACAGTCTGGAGAACCAGTTACCCAACCGGCCGCGCTCCTGGCGCGTGTTGATGCACCACGTCTTTCAGATTCCGACGGCGTTCCTGGACATGGAAGAAACCGGCGAGAACCTGACCTATGAAAATCTCGTAGCACCGCCGCCCGAAGACCTAACCACGAGCGCAGCGATTGCCGATTTTGGTGCCGCTGTTCGTAATCGTTTCAGGGCCTGGGCGGAACGAACTGAGTCTGATGAATTTGCCGGACCGGTTCCGACTTATTTTGGTGGCACGACGCGCCACGAAATGTTGGAGCGCACTGTTTGGCACTCCACCCAGCATGTCCGACAGGTGGCATCGCTTTTGGAACAGGTCGGGGTCACACCGGCACGCGGCGTGATGGCCGCCGACATCAAGGGCCTGCCGCTGACCGACAAGATTTGGGACGAAGCCCAGGCTTAGGTGGCGGCCAACACCGCGCAGTGGCTTCAAGCCGCGACAACACCAGCCCGCGTTCGGCTGTGCCGTTCCGCGAGCCCACGCCGGATCGACTGTTGCGTGATGCGTGTCTGGTTTTTGCGGGCTGCATGATCTAATCTCACGCAGCCATGCTGAAAAAAGCGTCCAATGCTTTATCGAAATTGCCGGGGGTCGACCGACTGCTGACGTCGCAGACGGGTCGGCGTCTTGAAGCATCCTTCGGCCACGCCGCGCTGACGCGTGCGATCCGAAACGCACTCGATGAGCTTCGCGCGGCTCTTAGGCAAGGCACAGACGCCGACATTTCAGCCAGCACGATACTTACCTTCGTCGAACGTGCCTTGGAAAAACGCAAGCGGACGTCAATCCGACCAGTCTTCAATCTGACTGGCACGGTTCTGCACACCAATCTCGGGCGCGCGTTCCTGCCCGAGGATGCTGTCGAGGCTGTCGCGCACGTGGCGCGGGGGGCCAGCAATCTCGAATACGAGATCGAGACAGGTCGGCGCGGCGATCGCGATTCTCATGTCGAGCGCCAGATTTGCGAGATCACGGGCGCGGAGGCGGCGACGGTCGTCAATAACAACGCGGCCGCCGTCATGTTGGTGCTCAACACCCTGGCCCTCGGCAAGGAGGTGCCGGTGTCTCGTGGCGAACTGGTCGAAATCGGCGGTTCATTCCGAATTCCGGACATCATGGAACGGTCAGGGTGCAAACTGATCGAAGTGGGCACGACGAACCGGACCCATCTCAAGGATTTTGCTGCTGTCCTCGGCCAGGAAACGGCCATGGTCATGAAGGTGCACACCAGCAACTATGTCATCGAGGGCTTCACCAAGGCCGTTTCGGAGCCCGAACTGGCACGGTTGTGCCGCGACCGCGATTTGCCTTTCGTCAACGACCTTGGCAGCGGCACACTCGCCAATCTCGAGGACTTCGGTCTGCCGCATGAACCAACACCTATGGACGCTCTGAAAAATGGTGCCGACGTCGTCACGTTTTCCGGTGACAAGTTACTTGGTGGTCCTCAGGCTGGACTGATCGTCGGTCGCTCGGCGTTGATCAAGCGCATCAAGTCGAACCCACTGAAACGCGCGCTGCGTTGCGATAAGATGACGATCGCGGCGCTTGCGGCCATCCTCCAACTGTATTCCGACCCGTCCCGGTTGGCTGAGCGCCTGCCCGTGCTGCGTGCCCTGACCCGTGAAA
>JBPCWB010000651.1:0-2751 GCA_051009955.1 Hyphomicrobiaceae bacterium
GACCCATAACTATCTGGGCCTGATAACTCTTTCGACTCTGTGCTGTCCACATCGCCTTCGGCATGCTACCGGTGGCGCAGGGCCGGTGGGCTCAACGAAACGAACCGACAAAGGAACAACCATGCGGTCTTTTTTGCGCAATCTCATATTGCCTGCGTCCACGATGCTTTGTGCCTTCGGCCTGGCACAATCGGCCTCGGCCCAGGTCAAGTTGGATACAGATGAGAAAAAGGCGCTCTACGCTTTCGGCTACACCGTTGCAAAAGAATGGCGCAATCTCAGCCTGAGCGAAGACGAGCTCAAAGTCATCGCTGCCGCGATGGTCGACTCCGCGTTGCGGCGCAAAGCTCGCGTCGACGTCAACGCTCAACTCGCAAACGTTCGCAGCCTGCTGGTGGCGCGAGAACAAAAAGGCAAAGCCGCCGTCGTTGAGCGGCAGAAGGTGGCAAGCGCAGCACTCCTTGCCAAGGAAGGCAAAGCAACCGGTGCCGTGACGACCACGTCGGGCCTGATCATAACGACGATCAAAAAAGGCTCTGGAGCTTCGCCGACTGCAGCCAGCAAAGTGACCGTTCATTATCATGGTACATTGGGCGACGGCACCGTCTTCGATAGCTCCATCAAGCGCGGGCAGCCGGCGACGTTTCCTCTCAACGGTGTCATTAAGTGCTGGACCGAAGGATTGCAGCTGATGAAGCTCGGCGGCAAAAGCCGGCTGGTCTGTCCGGCAGGACTGGCCTATGGCGATCGCGGAGCCGGTGGAGACATCCCGCCCGCCACGGCACTCATTTTCGAGGTTGAGTTGCTCAAAATCGAGTAGATGCACGACGATCCATCCATGTGAAAGGCCGGAGAAACACACTCCGGCCTACCGCTTTTCATGACGGCATCAGCGCAGGCTGCCGAAGATGATGCTGTTCGAACTCAGCGAACCTGCGACCACGACGACCGCGGGTTCTCCCGGGTCGGACGGGCCGGCCGGATAGGTCAGGTCGGTGGTTTGATCCGCATGCGCCGTGAGAAGTGACCTACAGACCCCATTGGACATGTGCTGGTCACACAGCCGAACCGCCGGCGGCAGCGCGTCACCGATCGGCTCAATGCCGGCGAAGCCCGCCACCACGGCGTCGCTCGGTGAAGAAACCGCATCTTGTGCGTGCGGCGATGCGACCTCGCCAAGCATCAGCGGAAATGCAAAGCGCCGCGTCAGCACGCGGGTAAGGAGCTTGGATGACTTGAGGGTCCCAGGACCCGTTCGTGAGTTCGGCCGTTGAACGCCTGCCTGACTGCCGGGTCCGGCACTGTGAACGGCGGGCGGTCGATGCGGTCCGGTCTAACAAGCGTGCATAAAAACCTCCTGATGGATGTTGGACGGGCGATCCGCCAACCGATTGCTGCTGAGCCGCAGCGACAGGCCAAGAGGTTCGGTCGGTCGTCGTCGATGGCATCGCCGATCTGCAATACAATGTGAGAAAAAGAGACCGTAATGTGCTGCAACCAATCAGCTTTACGGAACTGAAGAATAACCGATGAATTGGTTTACTCCACGGCCATTGTCATGACCGACGCGCGTCCATTCCCGCACCGGGTCTGCGGCAAAGGATGGTCCGCTTGCACCGGAAAGGGGCAGACACAATCGCAATGAAACGTGCGCGCGCATGGCATACTGCCGGGCCGGACACGGCCTCAAACGAAAGCAAGAGATCACGCGCAACCTCTCTAAAAAGTGACTATGCAAAGCGACATTCGATCGGCATTCAGCCCTCATTCATGCAGCATCTGAATTCTTGAATTTCAGTATGACGGTGGTGCTGGGATCCCGGGTGGCGACGCCACCTGCAAGTTCAAAGAGGCGGCTTGGGTGAATGCCAATTTTCGCGCGCAAGAAAACGCTGAATATCGGACTGTCTCCTTTGGTTGAGGGCGGCCGCGTTCGGCGCGATGACTTGCAGATCGCTTTGCAGCAGCGTCGATGGGTCTTTCTCGCACTCAATGTGGCGACCATTGCGGCTTTGACGCTGGCCATGGCGCAAATCCTGTCGATCGGCGGCTGGTCAATCGCCAAGGTCGCAATGTTGGTCGCCTACATCACGACTTTGCCGTGGCTATCGATCGGGTTCTGGAACGCCATCATTGGATTCCTGTCGCTGGCTCGGCAGAACCGTTCGGCAGCTGAAACAACGGCGGACGATCCTCTCGCCCTACATTTCGATCGAACAGCTCCGTTGACAACACGCACTGCAGTCGTCATGGCGCTGCGCAACGAAGAAGCCGCAAGCGCGATCGCACGCCTGCGTACCATGTATGACGATCTACTCAGGCAGGGCTGCGCCGCCCATTTCGACTTTCATGTCCTGAGCGATACCAACGATCCGGCGATTGCCAAGGAAGAAGAGCAATTGGTTTCGGACTGGCGCGGCGAGTCCTCGATTTCCGAGCAGATTTTCTATCGCCGTCGGCATGACAATGCCGGGTACAAGGCCGGCAATATCGACGAGTTCTGCCGACGCACGGTCAAGGACTACGATTTCTTCCTGCCGCTCGATGCCGACAGCCTTATGTCGGCCGCCGCAATCCAGCGATTGGTGCGCATTCTCGAAGCCAATCCTCGGGTCGGCATCCTGCAAACCCTCGTCGTCGGTGCACCGGCGAAGACATTCTTCGCGCGCGCATTCCAATTTGGCATGCGCCATGGGATGCGCGCCTATACGAGCGGGTCGGTTTGGTGGCAAGGCGATTGCGGCCCCTACT
>JBPCWB010000652.1:0-9247 GCA_051009955.1 Hyphomicrobiaceae bacterium
CGTCAGATGTGCCCAGCGATCCGGCGTACTTGCCATCGTTGTTGGTGAGCGAATAGGGAACGACGAGATGGGGATCGCCGTCGACGGTTTTCCAGAACGGTAGCTCATCACCGTAGTAGTCGCTGTCATAGAGGAAGCCGCCGTGTTCGACGACGAGACGGCGCGTGTTGATGCTGGGTCCGTAGCGGCAATACCAGCCGAGGGGGCGCTGGCCAGTGGTGCGCTGCAGGGATTCGACCGCCTTTCGGATGTGTTCGCGCTCGTCTTCCTCGCTGAGCTCATAGTGTTTGATCCAGCGCCAGCCGTGGCTGCAAACATCATAACCTGCGTTTTGGATGGCTTCGGCAGCCGGTGGATTGCGTTCAAGGGCCAGCGCGCAGGCAAAGGCGGTCAACGGCAAATCGCGAGCCTGAAACAGTCGCAACAGGCGCCAAAATCCGACCCGACTGCCGTATTCAAACATCCCTTCACCAGCAAGATCCCGCCCATCGAGGCCCTGCTGGCGCCCGAAGGCCTCGGTGTGCTGAACCTCTGTGTAGCCCTCGCCATCCTGGACCGACGGTTCGGAACCCTCTTCGACATTGATGACGAAATTCAAAGCCAGTCGGGCGCCGCCGGGCCACTGCGGGTCAGGCGGGTTGGGCCCGTAGCCAATCAAGTCGCGGTCATAGGTTTGGGCCATGGCGGGTCTCCTGTTGGTGGCAGGCGCGTGAGATGCCGGACAAGATGTGCTAGCCTGCGCATGCGGTCCTGGCGAGCATCATCTCGCCTTGCTGAAACTTTGTCACGATAGATATGGCGTGCTTTGCCTGCAGCGGTGAAGGGACACAACGATGGACGAGCAGATTCCAGTCATTGACTTTATCTCGTTCCGGAACGGCGGCGCGGCCGATCGCAAGCGCATTGCCAGTGAATTGGGTCGCGCGGCGGAAGGCCTGGGTTTCGCCGTCATCGGTGGTCACGGAATTGCACCGTCGATTGGGGAAGACCTACGCGAGGCCGCTTTGCGGTTTTTTGATCTGCCATTGGAGGACAAACTCCTGGTCCGCCGACCAAAGAACGATCAGAACCGCGGCTATATACCGTTCGGCGAGGAAACGCTTGTGCGGATGGCCGGGGGCGATAGTCCGCCTGATGTCAAAGAGGTGTTCGCGATCGGTCCCGACGGCGTTCCCAACACACCTTACTTCACAGGGCCCGCCAGCTATCCGAGTTTTGCGGCCAATCTCTGGCCGGATGCGCCTGGTGATCTGCAGCCGAAGATGCTCGCTTATTGGCACGGTATGGAAGGCGTGATGCGGATGCTTGGTGAGGCCATCGCCATCGCGCTTGGCATGGCATCGGACACATTCGCAGACGTGCTGGATGAGCGGCATACGAGCCAGTTGCGCTTGCTGCACTATCCTCCGCTCTCCGAAAATGTCGAGCCGGGACAGCTCCGGGCCGGCGAGCATACCGATGTCGGTATGATGACGATATTGCGCAATGACCCGGTGCCAGGCGGCCTGCAGGTAAAAGGACGTGATGGCCGGTGGATTGATGCGCCCGCCGTTGCGGACACCTTCATTCTGAACATTGGCGATCTTCTGATGCGTTGGACCAATGATCAGCTGGTGTCCACGCTGCATCGCGTTGCCGTGCCGCCCTTGAGTGCTGGCGCGCGGGCGCGGCGTCTGTCGATTGGCTATTTCGTCGGGCCGCGCTATGACGCCATGGTCGAATGTTTGCCGGCATGCCACGGTCCCGGCCGGCCGGCCAAGTATCCGCCCGTTTCAGTGCATGACTATCGCACTGCGCGCTGTGCCGCCGGCGCCGGCGACAACAAACCGTTTGAAGCAGCCTGATGTTTGCTTGCCGCACGGCGTTCGGTAAATTGGGTGCAGGCTGTTTGCCGGTGATGCTGTCGTTACCGAGTTCGTCCAGCGACAATCCGGGACTGTCGGTCAGTTTCGCATGAGCTGCGGCAGCCAGGTGGCGATTTGGGGATAGGCGATAATAAAGAGGATCATGACAGATATCTTTGCCGCTTCCATCGCCGCGATAACCAGCTTTTGCCACGTCAGCATGCGGTAGGCGGCGGCGGCGATCACCGATGCCACGGTGCCTAGCGCAGCCGACTCCGTTGGTGTCGCCCAGCCTGCGAGAATTGAGCCGACGACGACCACGAAAATCCCAAGTAGCGGAACGACGTAGACCAGAAACGGACGCCACTTCGACCACCGGTCCAGAGTTGAGACATCGCAGGCCGGTGCCAGGTCGGGTTGGATCGAACAGCGCACCATGATGTAGCCGAGAAATGCAATGCTCATCAACAACCCCGGCAGAATGCCGGCAATTAGAAGGCTGGCGATTGAGATGTTGGCAAGTGAGCCGAGAAGGACCGCCAGGGCCGGCGGCGGGATGAGCATTGCGATCGAGCCAGTCGCCATGATCGGTCCCATGGCGATACTCGGATGGTAGCCGCGCCTGAGCATGTCCGGCAGCAGCGCGCTGCCGAGAACGGCGGTATTCGCAATCGTCGAGCCGGACAGCGACGAGAACACCGTCCCGGCCAGCAGCAAACGAGCACGAGGCGGTAGAACTTTGCGAGTCGGGCTGACATGAAGCGACTCCGCATTGCGTATGTGTTGCTGAGTTGATCAGGATTGCATGTCGGCGGCACAGGCGCGGCCGCCGACTTTGGACCAGATACTTATTTGGACAGCAGTTTTTTGAGCCCCGGACCGGTTTTGGGATTGGCCGCGACGAACTCGGCCCAGCCGCTGTCGATTGCCCGTGACAGGTACTTCTTGCCATCAAAGGAAATGGTCTTGATTCCGGCCTTGGTCTGGCGCTCTTTTTCCTTGGCATTGAGGGCCGTGTCGTCCTTGCAGCCTGCCTCGATCGCCAGCGCCGCGTCCTGCAGCACCTTCTGTTGGTCCTTGTCGAGGCTCTTCCACTTGTCGAGATTGACGAGAAACTCAACCGAAGCCCGATAGAAGCCTGGGTCGACACGAAACTTGGTCACTTCATGCCAGCCAAGATCGAGGACGCCCTGCGACGGCCAGCCGTATCCGTCGACCGTTCCCCGTTCCAATGCCGTGTACACGTCGCCCGGCTTGGTGCGGATCATCGACGCCCCCATGGACTTGAAGAACGCGCGATAGATCGGCGTGACGCGGATTTTGAACCCGTCCAGTTTCATTTCCGAGATGGGTTTCGTCAGATAGAGATGGAACGGCACGCAGTCCTTTTGGCGGCCGAGATGGTAGGCATTCATCTTTTCCATGTGGAGTTTGTTCATGGCTTCCCAGGCGCCGTTCTTCCGCTCTTCGGAGATGGTGTGCGCGCTGAGTTTGATGGCATCCGCTTCCGGCACAAGCTTTGTGTAGAAGGCGCCGGGCAGATTGCCGATGTGGACGACACCGGTGCGGATGGCATCGCCCAGTTGGAACGGGTTCATCACCTTGCCGCCGCCGCCGCGGTATTGGATCTGCACCTTGCCCTTGCCAGTATCGTTGACGATTTTTACGAACTCCTGGAATTTCACTGTGAATGTTGTGCCGTCGGCAAATGCGCTGACGGCATTCAACGTGACTTCCGCCGCGCTCGCGCTTAGAGCTGGCGCGACGAGCCCGACCGCGGACAAAGTCGTCACTGTTAACCTTTGACCAAACCTCGTAGCGTCTCCTTTCCCAATTAAGTGCGCCCCTGATCTATCACGACAGGGCTGCTTGACGATCCGTATTAGTGAAGCTGCCGATTGTGGCAAGTGCACCGTCGAGGGCTTCGCCACCTTCGTCGGCCAATGCTGCCGCAATCAGCCGGTCGATCCATTCGGCACCGTCATCCCGATGCTCCAGCAGTGGCGCCGCCTCCATGACCTTGTCAAATTTCGATAGGCCACGGGTATGCGTGTCGCTGTATCCCTTAATCAATCGGCGGCAACGCAACAGTGCTACGGCGAGATCGTAATTGTCAGGCACATGTCCGTGCACGGTTTCGAGCCAGGCATTGATGTGTGCCTTTTCGATTTTGTGGCGCAGCAGGGATCGGCGCCAACGGCGCAACCCGCCAATCAGAAAGAGCAGCGAAAATCCGAACAGGCCGTCCGTCCGCACGCGTTGCCCGCGGTTGACGACCCAGTCGACGGCCCTGAACGTGCGCGGGCGCCGTTCGATCCAGGCACCGATCCGGGCCGGCATGATGCTGCAGATCTCACGACCGCCGGGATGCAGGTACTCGGTCACTTTGACGACAGTCGCGTCGTCGCCGCCCGCCTCATGTCTGACTCGTTCGAAGCGATCTCTCCGGGTCTTGATGTCGGCGACCCGTAGGATGTCGTCGTAAGCCATGGCGTTGGCAATGTACTTGGCGGCGGTTGCCGTCAGTGCGAAGTCTTTGGCCTCTCCGGATTGCGTGCGATCCAGTTTTGCGACGTGTTCCAGGCGATCAAGATATTCCGCACCATAGTCGGGATCCTGAAAGTCGACGACTTTGACCAAGCCATGGTGTGCGATGTCTTGCGCCGGCTTGGGAAGATCAGCGACACGCCGTTGCAACTTCTGCCAGGTCTCAAGCAGGTGTTGGGGGCCGTGCGGATGCTTGGATCGCAGTGGTTCCCGTACAGGCACGCGCGCGTCGTGACCCGACTCGGCCAGCGTGCGGGCGGCTCGGAAAGCTCTTAGACTGGCTTCCACGCCGCGGCCGGATTCCGTGATGGTTGTTTCGTAGTCGGTGACGGAAAACGGCAACACGCCAGCGCCCGCCAAGGCACCGAACAGGCTGGCAGAGACCACCGTGCCCGACTCAACGGCGATTTTCTCCATGTCGAACGCCAGGAAATTCTTGGCTGCCTGCCGGGATGCCTCGTGTACGGCGTCGGAGTTGGCGATGGCATCACCCGGGACGATCTTCTCGGCGGTCGCCAGGGCACGGTGCGATGACGCGATCAAAGTCGTGCGGTCGGGGGTTACAAACCCGCGCTGTATCGCCCGGCCCGCTTCCATCAATTCTGCTGCAATGACGATGTCGACGTCACCTGCGGATGGTGCGAGGGCAAAGACCGGGCGTCGTGCCGGTGCCGCGTCAGCCGGCTTTGGCAACATCTCGACATAATAAATCGTGGCGCCGGTCCGCTGTGCGACACCCGCCACAGATGTAGCCTGCACGAAGAAGTCGCAGCGTTCGGCGAGTGCGACGATCCAATCCGTCAGGACGCCGCCGCCCTGACCACCGACGGCCAGGATGGCCAGTTTGATCACGGAATCCGTTTGGCGGTCAGCCCTCACAGAGGTGTCGATTTTTTCTGTGCCGTCCATCACCCTGCGTCCTGAAAGATGAGCCTGCGGTTTTCGCGGCGCGATTGCAGCCAGTTGATTATTCGGCGGCGGAATCCCGACCACCATCGCTCGACGGCGCTGGGATTGTGGACGAGATCGGTGCGATAAAAGGACGGGCAGAGAACGGCCGCATCGGCCACCTCACCGCAGTTGCCGCAGCCGACACAGGTTTGATCGATATAGGCCACCGGATCATCGCGCAGTGGGTCATCGAGTGTCTTCAGTGTCAATGAGGGGCAGCCGGAGAGACGCATGCAGGCATGGTCCCCGGTGCAGACGTCTTCATCGACCCCGAAGCGTGGCTTGGTGCGCCGCTTGCCCGATTTGACGTCGGACAGGAGCTGTGGCCGCTCGCGCCGCTGGCGATTGAGCATGCACTCCGACGACGCAACAATGACCTTTGGACCCTTCTCATTCGTCGTCAGCGCTTCTCGTAACGTATCGCGCACGCGGGCAACGTCGTAGGTGCGATTGATTTCGCGCACCCACTTGACGCCGATGCCGGCAACAGCACGGGCGATTGGATGTTTGGTTGACCGGGTTTGGCTGAGCGCGCGCGATGACAGGACGTCCTGACCGCCGGTTGCGGCCGAGTAGTAGTTGTCGACCACGATCGTGACACCGTCCGATTTATTGTAGACGGCATTGCCGAAACTACTGGTTAGTCCGTTGTGCCAGAAGCCGCCATCGCCGATGATCGAGATGGCGCGTTTCTCACCGCCGCCGTCGAAGGCGCCGTTTGAGGCGGGGCCCAGGCCATAACCCATCGTGGTGCCGCCAATTTCAAACGGCGGCATGATCGAAAACAGGTGACAGCCGATGTCGCCGGCCACCTGATGGACCCCAAGTTCTTTCTCGACAAGCTTCATGGCCGCGAAGATCGGCCGTTCCGGGCAGCCGGTGCAAAAACCTGGCGGCCGCGGTGGTACGACCGTCGCCAGATCGACGGTTGCATCCGCGTCCGGTGCTCTGTTGGGTCGAACTTCCTGCGCTGGCAGAAGCGCCGGTGCGTGAGTCTTGAGAAAAGATCGGACGCCGTCGAACATGATCTGGCCGGTGTATTCGCCTGCCATCGGTAGGACGTCCTTGCCGGATACGACAAGTGAGGATCCTGCACCGTGCAGAATTGCGCGGAAGGCCTGTTCGAGGAAATCCGGCTGACCTTCTTCCACGATCAGGATCGCTGACTTGTCGGCGCAGAAGTCGAGAAACTCACGAGCGATGAGCGGATACGTGACGTTGAGATTGTAGATGGGTACCTGGCAGTCGCCGTAGAGGTCCGAAAGGCCAAGTCGCTGCAAGGCGCGGATGACGCTGTTATAAAGACCGCCCTGCGTGACGATCCCGACTGAGCCATGCTTTGGCCCAAAGAATTCATTCAGATTGTTCTTGGAAATAAAGTCGACCGCGGCCGGCCAGCGTTTTTCTACCTTTTCCTTTTCGTGTTGGTAGGAGGCTGGCGGCAGGACGATACGGCTGGTGTCCCGTTGCGGGTTTGCGATGGCCTCGGCGACGCTCAACGGTGGTCGAATGTTGTCCTTGGCGTCGAACGCGCCGTGGACATGGCAACCGCGAATGCGCACTTCGAGCATCACCGGGGTGTTCGTGGCTTCGGACAATGCAAAGCCGTCTTCAACGGCCTTCACGATTGACGGCAGATTGGGACGCGGGTCGAGAAGCCAGGCCTGCGATTTCATGGCAAAGGCGTGGCAGCGTTCTTGCATAATCGAAGAGCCTTCGCCGTAGTCTTCTCCGAGAATGATCAAGGCACCGCCCGTCACGCCTCCCGATGAGAGATTGGATAAAGCGTCAGACGCGACGTTGAGGCCGACGATCGACTTGAACGTGACTGCGCCTCTGATCGGGTAGTGAACCGAAGCAGCAAGCATGGCGGTCGCGGCCGCTTCGGAAGCGTTGGTTTCGAAGTGGACGCCAAGTTCACCGAGAATGTCCTGGGCGTCGGTCAGGACGTCCATTAAGTGCGAAATCGGGGCGCCTTGATATCCACCAACGTAGCCGACGCCACATTGCAGGAGGGCCTTGGTGATGGCCAGGATGCCTTCGCCGCGGAATACTTCGCCGTCGCCGATCCGCAGTTGTTGTACTTCCTTCTTGAAGGAACGTTCCGCCATGGTCGTTTCATCCGTTTGAGCGCTGGGCTTAGTCGATCTTTCGTTGGCGTAAGCCTAGTCGGAATCTGTGGCAGCGCCAATGGCGATTGATCCGGCGTCGCAGCGGGGTATGGTGGATGAGTGGTGCTGGTGCCAATGCAATACGAACCATTGCTCAAACTCATGGAGCCTACCGCGGTGTTGGACAAAACGGTATCTGCAGAAGCTGCCATCGAACTGATTCACGATGGTGATGTCGTCACGACATCGGGTTTCGTCGGGATTGGCGTCCCGGATGAACTGCTCGGCGCACTGGAGGACCGGTTCCTGAAGACACAGGCGCCGCGAGACTTGACGCTGTTCTTTGCGGCGGGGCAGGGAGATGGCCAGTCGCGCGGGCTCAACCGGCTTGGCCACGAGGGTTTGCTAAAGCGCGTCGTTGGCGGGCACTGGGGTTTGATACCCAAGGTCGGCGCGTTGGCGACGTCCGATAAGATCGAAGCCTACAACCTGCCACAAGGCGTGATCAGCCATCTCTATCGCGACATTGCCGCCGGAAAGCCCGGTACACTCACGCACGTGGGGCTTGGAACGTTTGTTGATCCGGCGATCGAAGGCGGCAAGATCAATGCCGTTACGACCGAGGACCTCGTCGAGCGGATGACCATCAATGGCGAGGACCGGCTGTTCTACAAGGCGTTCCCGATCAATGTTGCCCTGCTCAGGGGCACGACAGCGGACCCGGCCGGCAACGTTACGATGGAGCGCGAAGCCCTGGTCATTGATAATCTCTCGCAGGCCATGGCGACCAAGAATTCCGGTGGCGTGGTCATCGTGCAAGTGGAGAGGATTGCGGCCCGGGGGGCACTCAATCCGCGTCAGGTCGCAATTCCCGGCGTGTTGGTCGATGCCATCGTCATCGCTCAGCCGGAAAACCACATGCAAACTTACGCAACGGCCTACTCGCACACCTTTGCCGGCCAATTCCGAGCACCGGCCGACGCCATGCCGGAGATGGAACTCGATGCGCGCAAGATCATTGCCCGTCGCGCGGCCTTCGAACTGCCGATCAACGGTGTCGTCAACTTGGGGATCGGGATGCCGGAAGGCGTTGCCGCCGTCGCGGCCGAAGAAGGTCTGCTGGATCATCTCACACTGACGGCTGAGCCGGGCGTCATCGGCGGGCAGCCGGCGTCCGGTCTCGATTTTGGTGCAGCTGTCAATACCGATGCGATTATTGCTCAGAACCACCAGTTCGACTTCTACGACGGAGGGGGCCTGGATCTTGCGGTCCTTGGTATGGCCGAAGCCGATAGCCAGGGGCACGTCAATGTCTCGCGGTTTGGATCCAAATTGGCCGGTGCCGGCGGCTTTATCAACATCAGCCAGAATGCACGCAGCGTTGTGTTCACCGGCACGTTCACCGCCGGCGGTCTGGCCGTCTCCGTCGACGACGGCCACTTGGCGATCGACCGTGAAGGTCGCGCATCGAAGTTTGTCGAGTCTGTCGGCCAGATTACATTTTCCGGCACGCGGGCAGCAGAGATCGGGAAGCGCGTCCTATACGTGACCGAACGGTGCGTTCTTGAATTGTCGGAGGCCGGACTCGTTTTAAGCGAGATTGCGTCCGGTCTCGATCTCGAACGCGATGTTCTCGCGCACATGCAGTTCCGGCCCATCATGCATGAAGTCGTTCAGATGGACGAGCGCATTTTCAAGGATGACATTATGGGGCTGAAGGTCGATTTGCTGCATCTCGATCTGGCCGATCGTATCGCGTTGGATCAGTCGTCCGGCCGATTGTTCGTCAATTTT
>JBPCWB010000653.1:0-8529 GCA_051009955.1 Hyphomicrobiaceae bacterium
GCATTGATTGATGAGCGTCGGACTCTCTACGAGTACGCGCGTGAACATTGCCGAGACATTGCCTCAGCAGTCGCGCTGATGATGCTCGCCCGTGAGCCCGATGAGCTGTTGGATGCAGCAGCCCGCCGCGTTGATGTCTTCATCATGCTTGGCGAGTTGGCACATATCCACCGCTGCGAAAGCGTAGCGCGGGCGCTGCAGGAGCGTTTCGGGCCGGATTGGCTGAAGAGCTATGGCCGGCGGCGCAAGGAGTACCACTGGCTTGTGCCACCGCCGTGACAACGAGACGATGAATGGCCCGTTGCCCTTCGGGTCCATACCTTCAGCAGGGTGCCGAGTCTTGCTGTCGGGCTCTTCGCGGAACATCGAGATGCCGCTTTTGAGCGGCAGCACTCATCATTCGTGCTTGGGTTCGGTCGGTGAATGGCACAATGTCAGCGTACACATCCGGCCTTGTTCCCGGGCCCGCTTGGTTCAGCTGTGGTTGTGGAAGCAGCGATGAAGTTGAATGGTTTCGAGGTCGATGAGCGGTTGGCGGCGTTGATGCGTCGGCCCGATTGGGCTGGACGACGAACAGACCCTGTCTGGCTTGAACGATTTCCGTCGCATCCAAACTGCACGGACCATATTTCATTTGTTGATCTCATCGGCCCGGAGCGAGCCATCTGCGAGAACGAAAGTCTGCGCGACCAGGCACTTGACTTGCCCGACCCAAAACAGCCGCCAATCGCTGTCACCGAGAACCTCAACTCGAAAAGCGGCTACATCATCGGTTTCACTGATCATGCTGACGCGGTCATCTTTGTTGATGTCGGATCATTGCGACACGCGCGGATCATCTATGACGATCTCAATCCAACACAACTGACGTATGCGACAGCATTCGCCACGCTTCCCGAGTTCATCGAGTTTTATCTCGAGCAGCATGACGCCTGAACATTCATTTACGGCTTGGCTGTTGCTCTCCAATGGCGCAACTGCGTCGCCGCGCCATCAACGCTGCAATACGGCACTCGATATTGCAAAGAGGTGTCGGTCGGAATGCGTTGTTCGACGGTTGCGATAGGTCGGTTCAACCTCTGGGCCAACGACATTAAGCAAAGGGCGTCGAGCGGACACACGGCATCTTGTATCGGCTAACAGAGTTGCGGATCAAGCCGTCGTCAAACACGCAGAGGACCGGAAAGGGGCGATACCGGCTTGGCATGTCTGCAACGCCGCGCAACTTCCCGCGCCAAAAGACTGGTTGTGGACTGCGTCCGAGGACCCCGCCCACGACCGGACCGTTGCGCCGACCGCCCGCCACATCGATCAGTCAACGATCTCGACGGCGTAGGCCTCGACGGGCCGTGCCTTTTTTATAAGCTTTGTCTCCGCCAGGAACGCCGCAAACCTTGCGTATCGCGCCTTATCAAGCGCTCGCGGACGCAGCGCAAACCGACGTAGGGTGTCCCGCCACGCCCGCTTGTTCAGTTCATTGTCGAGGTCAGGGTGGGCCTTGATGAATGTCGCCCAGCCTCCCTCAGGGTTGTTGATGAGATCGATCGTTGCTGCCTCGAGAGCGGAGAGGAACTTACGGTGTTTCGCGTCGTCCAACGAATTGGAATTGGCAACGACGATCAACTCGTCATAGGGCGGCACGCCGTGTTCTTCGGGATAGAATGCACGCCCCGCTCGACCCACGATGTCCATCTGGTTCAATTCGAAATTTCGAAACGCACCGATGACACCATCGACGTTACCGGAAATAATGGACGGCGAGAGCGAGAAATTGACATTGACCAATTTCACGTCCGACAGTTTCAAGCCGTTCTGTTCCAGCATGCGCCCGAGGATTGCGTCCTCGAAGCCTCCGATGGAAAAACCAATTGTCTTCCCCTTCAGATCGGCGATCGTTTTGATCGGTCCGTCTTTGAGCACGACTAGTGAATTCAGCGGCGTCGCAACCAGCGTTGCGATGCGACGCAACGGCAGGCCGGCTTCGATTTGGAGGTGCAATTGCGGTTGGTAGGAAATCGCCAGATCTGCTTTCCCGGCCGCAACAAGCTTGGGCGGATCGTTCGGGTCGGCCGGCGCGATCAGCCTGACCTCGAGCCCTGCGGCGCTGAAGTGGCCGTGCTCCTTCGCCACGATCAATGGCGCATGGTCAGGGTTGACGAACCAATCCAGCAGCACGGTCATCGGTTCAGCAGCCCGTAATGGAGTCGTGCCCAGAGCGAACGCCACGGTCAGGGCGACAATGGAAAGAAGGCGCATCATGATCTATCTCTCTGTTTGTGGTGACCAGTGAAGGAGGCGGTCGGTCAGCCAATGAACCAGCCCGTAAATCGACAGTGTCAGACCGCAAAGGACAAACAGCGCGGCGAACACGGTATCGATCTCCACGCGCTGATTGGATCGCAGCATCAGGAAACCCAATCCCTCGGCAGAACCGACCCATTCTCCGACGATGGCTCCGATGGGCGCGGAGACGGCAGCAAGACGGACCCCGACAGCGATTGTCGCAAGAGCTGCCGGAAGCATGATCCAGAGGAATCGGTTGACAGGTGTCGCCTGCATTACCGTCGCCTGATCGCGCCATGCAGCGGGGACCCGCTTCAGGCCGTTCAACGTACTGAGCGCGACAGGGAAAAATACGATTAACGTTGCCATGACCAGTTTTGGCGCGAGACCGTACCCGAACCAAGTCACCAGCAACGGAGCGATTGCGAACACCGGGAGTGCCTGCGTAATGACCAGGACCGGGAAGACGTTGCGCTCGAGGCGCGTCGACGTCCAGCACGCGACGCCAGCGGCAAACCCGATGAGAGTTCCTATGATTAGGGCCAGCACAATCTCGATGGCAGTGGTTACTCCGTGGTGGAGAAAAAGTGCCGGTTGTGTGAGGAGGCGCGCACCAACGGCTTCCGGCGTTGGCAGAATGTAATGCGGTATCTCGAACAAACGCACGCTGAGCGACCAACTGGCCACCAAGACAACAAAATAGGTTGCGGCTCGCAGGCCGGTGCCGACATGTGTCATGCCTGAGCCATCCCGCTCGTCCGCACCCTATCGGGTTGGGGTGTCGGCGCTGATTCACTTTCAGGAGTGGTTTGTAGTACACGCTGCCACAATGCGACCGCGCTATCCGCCTTGGGGACCTCGCACAGCCGTGCCGGTCGCCCCTCAAGCACGATAATGCGGTCCCCCATCAACCAGGCCTCATCCGGGTCGTGCGTGACAAGCACCAGCGTACGTCCAGCGGTCGCCTGCCGCGTCAGATGTTGCATCTGCCGGCGCGTAATTGCGTCAAGCGAGGAAAACGGCTCGTCCAGAAGTAGGAGATCTGCGTCCTCATAAAGCGCCCTGGCGAGAGCGGCCCGCTGTTGCATGCCACCTGACAGCGTCTCCGGTAGGGCGTTGTGAACTTCGTCGAGGCCAACGTCGCGGAGCAGCTCATCGCATCGCGGCTGGTTTGCGGCTTCCCCGCGCAGACGAGCGCCGAGCGTTACATTGTCTGACACGGAAAACCATGGCAGCAAGCCGTCGTTCTGCACCATCAGTGCCGTTCTGGCGAAGGCGCCCTGGCCTGGCCATTGGCCCCAGCCATCGGTCGGAATGAGACCCGCAAGTATGCCAAGCAGTGTGGTCTTTCCGGATCCGCTTGGCCCGAGGATCGCCAGCGACTCGCCGAGCTGCACTGACAGCGTGCCTGCGGCAAACAAGGACGCCGGAAATCCAGTGCTCGTGCTGCGCGAAGATGGCCAGATCTCCAGGCACGGTCCATCCATTATCTTGCTTGCTCGCACCCTACGTTAAGTCCCGATACATCCGATAAGATCAGCAAATCGGCCCGGTTAAGGGCGTCAAAGCAGCGAGTGATCGTGCGGCGAGGAAAAGGATGAACAACGAGGGCTGGGCGCCATGTACGCCGAGCTATCCATCCCTTCGCCGGCATGATCCGGATCAGGTTCTAAGGGTTGTCGGGCGGCCTGCGCGATTGTCACGCCATCCAGCCCAATCTCAGCCAGTTGCCACCGGCCCCCCTTGGAGTGCCGGACATTGCGACAAATGAAACCAATATGCAACTGCTGACGGCAGCCCATCGCCCATTACGGCTCTCCGAGCGGCGCGCAGGTTAGGGAATGTTGCTTCCGTGTTGGCAGATTCAATCCGTCACAGATCAGCCTGCGAGTTCACAAGAGCAGTCGGTCGATCCCGCTTTCGGACGCTAGCGCTTTCTGGGTTGCCGACACTCTCAGCGCAACCCAGACATGCCAAGGCAGGAACGCACCAATTCTCGGCGTCGCCGCCTAAGCCGCAGACTGTGACTCCGCCGCAGCGCGACGGACATATTCAGGCAGTTTCGGCAACTCGACATGCGTTGCCCAATAACAATCCAGCACCTGAACAAGTTTCATTATCGCGTCGAAGGTGACAGGCTTCAGAATAAAGGACGTCGCTCCGAGGTCGTATGCACGAAGCTTGTCCTCATCGGAACGTGAGGTCGTCAGCACGATCACCGGGATGTATCGCAAGATAGGGTCGTTCTTGAGGTGAGCAAGTGCCCGACGCCCATCCATTCGCGGCATGTTCAGGTCAAGAAGAATAAGGCTTGGCATCTGCGACGTGGGCCGCCCGACCCACTTTCCTTCAGCTCGTAGATACTGAAGCATCTCGACGCCATCGGCCGCATAATCTCGCTGATTGGCCATCGCGCATTCCAAGAACGCGTCCTCGATAAGAAGACGATCATCCTCATCGTCATCTACGATCAGAAAGCTAAGGCTCTGCCCATTAGACATTCAACCGAACCTCCTTTGATCAGCGTTCGCGATGTCCAAACCAATCTACGTTGCTTTAGTGACGCCTACATTAATGTGATGGTTTATTATGGGAGTTACGTGGGAGATGGGTACCGGCAAATTACCGATATTATTCGCATTTATTTATAACTGAGAAGAATGCTTGAATGTTGAATTTCCGATGCGTAGCGGCCTTCCCGGATTTGATGAAAGTTATTTCAAATTTGACGTTTTTTGCCATCCTGCTCGTAGCAATACATTTTCCAAAGATGCACCTTCCTGGGCAATTCTTGCTCGCTCAACTGAATTATTAATTGCACGAGGTTAAGCCTAATGGCCATGAGTCTGCTGGTGGCGCACAGCAGTCAATGACGAGATGCGGAGATTAAGATGAGAATTACGACAGTCATAAGCGGTATGGCCGTAGCGTTGATGGGTTCGACTGGCGCGCTTGCCGAGAAATGGGATATGCCGATGGCCTATTCCGCCACCAACTATCATTCGGAGAATGGTGCCCGGTTCGCTACGTGTGTCAGTACTCGGAGTAGTGGCAAGCTCAAGATTGTCACCCATCCTGGCGGCTCCCTGTTCAAGGGTGGACAGATCAAGCGGGCGGTTCAGACAGGCCAAGCTCCGATCGGCGAGCGCCTGCTGTCGGCTCACGCCAATGAGAACGCGCTTTTCGGCGTCGACTCGCTGCCGTTTGTCGCAACGTCTTTTGAGGACTCCGAGAAGCTCTGGAATGCGGCCTTGGAGACATTGACGGCGGCGCTCGAGGCGCAGGATCTGGTCTACATCTATGCCGTTCCCTGGCCGCCTCAAGGGCTGTATGTCAAGAACAAGATCACTGCTGTTGCCGATCTCAAACGAGTCAAGTTCCGCGCCTACAATGCCGCCACCGCGCGCATCGCCGAGCTGGCTGGTATGGTGCCGGTTCAAATCGAGGCTGCCGAGCTGACGCAGGCGCTGGCAACGGGAGTGGCCGACGCGTTCATCTCATCTGCGACCACTGGTTACGATCGCAAAGTGTGGGAGCACGTTTCTCATTTCTACAACGCGCAAGCCTGGTTGCCTCGCAATACCGTGTTTGCCAACAAAACGGCCTTTGAACAGCTGGATAGCGAAACCAGGGCAGCAGTCAGGGATTGCGGTCAGAAGGCTGCCGCAGAGGGCTTGCAGACGGCGATGAAGCTGACCGACTTCTATCTCAAGGGATTGCGGGACGGCGGCTTGCGCGTCCGGGAGCCATCTCAGGCGCTGAGTGATGAATTCAAGGCCTTTGGTCAAACCATGACGACGGAGTGGTTGAAGTCCGTGGGCGCCGATGGCAAGGCCATTCTGCAGCGCTTTCACAGACAGTCATCTGGGTCCTAAGGGTCCACATACACGCAATTGAGAGCGCTCCACCGGATCGCCGGGAGCGCTCTTCACTCCCAGGACAGAACCAATGAAGACGAATGTCAATTTCCAGCCAGACGAGCGCCGTGCGCATCCGCGAACGGAGGCCTACCAGAATGCCATAATCCGTCTGCCGCAGGGCGGGTCAATTGATTGCATCATCCACAATATCTCGGAAGGCGGCGCAGTCTTGCTGCTGATCAATCCGAACGTGATACCAGTTCGCTTTCAGCTGTTTCTTCCGGAAGGTCAGCTCTTGGCGGAGTGCATGGTCTGCCGATTTTCTGGCTCGCGCATCGCGGTCAAATTCTTGCCGTCAGACCAAGACGCATCGCACAGCCAGGGTACCTGACGCAGTTTAGACAGCTATCATCGGGAGCTGGTCAAAGCGAACAGGTCAAGTGCACGACATCAACGATGGATGGTGACTGCCCCCGCTGAAGGCTCTCGTTTGTGAGTTCGTCTGATCTCGACGGGTCCGCCCCCGAAAAGCGTCCTCGTTTGAGGTTAGACTTTTGATCTGACTTTCAGATTGGCTGGATGGTAGCAGAAGCATGATAGCTTCGTGGTTCACGGACGCGGGGATGACGTTCACAGGGCGTGGACGGCGTGCCGCACGTGAAAGACGCGCTCGTGAGCGAATAAAACACAATTGGTCCAGTCCTCACCGAAAAATGGCTCCTCGGTGAGAGTGACTCAGGTAGACCGGACCGCAAGGGGGCTATGCGGGCCGGTCCAGTTCCCCCGCAACACAGTTAGCATAGCGTCAGCTGCAACTTTGGTATGTGAGGAATACCACATTGCGATTTTCGCCGAGTTGCGCGATTTCGCGTATTCGCCGGCCGGAAACTTTTGGCGGAGATGTCTTGTCGCTCGACGCTGACGGGCGTTTACTCGCCGGTTGCCTGGCGAACCATTTGTTCAAGCCGCACGACGTCCTTGATCAACAGTGCTCGGCCTTGCCGTTCGACAATACCGTCTCTCGTAAGCTGCCCGAGATGGCGCGTTACGGCTTCGCGGTGCGTGCTTACTCGAGCGGCAATATCCGCATGCTTGGGGGAGGGGAAGAGACGTGCAGCACTACGATCCATTTGTCCATTTTGGGCGCTGTCACGGGCCAGTCTGAGGAGTTCCGCTTGAATGCGATTGTTGACCGCGAGAGTTGAGAATTCATAGACCCGCTTGGTCAGCAATCGCAATTGCTGCGTGAAATGCTGCAAAAGCGCAAATGCCACGGTTGGCGCTTTAAAAAGGAGGTTCTTGAATTCGGAACTTGGCATGATCAACACGACGCAGTCCGTTTCAGCCTCGATACTTGCGGATCGGACCCCGCCATCAATGGCAGCGTATTCACCGAACATGTCGCCGGGCCCCAGTTCTCGAAAACCGACAGCTTTTCCAGCTGCCGAATATATGATCACGCGCGCAGCGCCGGAGAGGACGAAATACACGTCGTCGCCTTGTTCCAAATACCCAAGGATTTCTTCGCCTGCTTCGCATTTTTTGACTGTGCAATTCTGCTCCAGCTCTTTCAGATCCAGAGCCGCCACACCTGCGAGAATTGGAATATCTACGAGTTTGCAGGAATTCACCCTTGCCCGCGCCTTGCCAACCATGCCACTCACCCGCGTATTTGCGGTAATTTCAACGTTCTAACCAATTCATACTGCCCGGACAATGAGCATATGGCGTCCAGCGCCCGGGCGCCAGGACGATGACATTGTAATGCTATGGTGTGTGATAACTCACTGACAAGATCGTACAGAGCTTGAAGGCTGCGACATGCAACTCACAAATGGAGATTGTCATGTCACGCCTTCATATTGAGCATGAGGACTATCTGGTCGAGAGACGGTCGTCTTGGTCGGATTGTCTGGCTGGTGCGGCGCTTGCAGGCATAGTCCTTCTGATTTTGTTTGCATTGGCGTTCGTCTCCTGAATCAGAGAGGCTATCGGCGCCTATCCCGAGTGAGACCCAAGCGGACCATTGATTTGGCAGATGCCGCGTGCTGTGAAGCACCAAGGAGGCGTGCAGAACCGGCCATCTGGTTGGAACGAAGCGGCAACTAATTCGCGGCGCCGCTGCGCAGATCGCTTTGGTATCCGTAGCATCAATCTTCCAGGGCCTCTCGTAGGGCCTGACATTAGCTGGCGGGGTCAACCGCACAAATATGCCTGAACTGCTGGAATTCCTTCCACCAACAATGAGCTGTTGCGCGTACTTCGACCTCGACAAGACAGGATGGTCCATTTGACTGTCAAAAGATCTGACGGCCTTCAATAGTGTTGCGCCGTTGATTCGCATAGATCAGATTCGAGTCGGTCTGCTTGGTGTCGCAATGTTTTG
>JBPCWB010000654.1:0-4906 GCA_051009955.1 Hyphomicrobiaceae bacterium
CATAAGATTTTGCCCGTCCAGTTCCCCATGTGCTCCTCCTGTTTTGAAGCGTTCCAATGAAGTTTATCGTTGTCTGCCTTCTTTTTCGTGCAGTGAATCAGAGCGCATTCCCGGTTGTGCGGTCGAATAGGTACATGCGCTCGATATCGAAGTAATACTGTCCCGACGCCATCGGTGCGGCGTCAGGCCCGACATCCACAGATGCCGTTATCGGATGCCCACCGAGAGTGGCTGCGAGAAACTGGCTTGAACCGATGTACTCGGCCACCTCAACCTCCAGCCCCAGCGGTGCACCATTTTGTACGGTCGCAGTCGTCGCCGCAAAATGCTCTGGCCGGAGCCCGACAGTGACCGTGCGAGACTCGGTCGCGTTTGCGCGTTCGCGCAGTCGCTTCGAGATGGGTAGTGTGAATCCGTTGCCTCTGACCTCGAGCGTCTCGCCCTCGCCGTGCAGCTCGCCCTCGATGAAATTCATGGCCGGTGATCCGATAAAGCCTGCGACGAACTGATTGATCGGAGCGGTATAGACTTCGCGTGGCGTTCCGACCTGCTGGATTCGACCCTTATCCATGATGACGATCCTGTCGGCCATCGTCATGGCTTCAATCTGGTCATGGGTCACGTAGATCATCGTGCGCATGAGCTTTTTGTGCAGAATCGCCAGCTCCGTCCGCATTGTCGACCTGAGTTTTGCGTCGAGGTTCGACAGCGGTTCATCGAATAAAAAGCAGTAGGCATCACGCACGATCGAGCGGCCCATGGCGACACGTTGGCGTTGTCCGCCGGACAGATCCCTCGGTTTGCGTTGCAGATAATCGGTCAGCTCGAGCATCTCGGCCGCAACCCCGACCCGCTGTTCAATCTCGGCCTTGGCGACGCCCGCCAGCCGCAGCGCAAACGACATGTTTTGCTTCACGTTCATATGCGGGTAAAGAGCGTAGGATTGGAAGACCATCGCGATATCGCGCGCCTTTGGTGCTGCGTGGGTCACGTCGCGATCACGAATGCGGATCGAGCCGGACGACACATTCTCCAGCCCGGCAATCATCCGAAGTGTCGTCGACTTGCCGCAACCGGACGGGCCGACAATCACAGCGAACTCGCCCTCTGCGATGTCGAGCGAGAGTTCCGGAATGACCACGGTCGGTCCAAAAGCTTTGACGACGTCTTGCAGTTCGACACCCGGCATACGTACGCTCTCCACTCCTGCACGCGGAGACTAGTCACTTTACGGCTTCCCAATCAAGCAAAATTTGTCATACGCTAACATAATCAATTGATCTATGCCGAGCGGTGCAGCAGGGATGTCCAAGCCAATCCGGACTCAAAAACCAAACACCATCGAAGCTGTGGCCAGCGCAGCGGGCGTCAGTACGATGACGGTTTCGCGCGTCCTGCGCAGGACCGGCAATGTTTCACAGAAAACGACGGATCGCGTTATGGCGGCCGTCCGTGAGCTCGGCTACGTGCATAACCGACTTGCCGGCGCCCTTGCGTCCTCGCGCTCGGACCAGGTCGCTGTCATCATTCCGTCGCTCCGCAACATCGTCTTTCCCGAAGTTCTTGCCGGCATCACCGATGCGCTCGATGGCACCCGTTTTCAGGCCGTCGTCGGCATCACAGAGTACAATCTGGAAAAGGAACGCGAACTCGTTCATTCAATGATCACTTGGCGCCCCGCCGGACTCATCATTGCCAATTCCTATCACCACAAGGACGTCGATCGTCTTTTGCGCCAGGCCGACATTCCCGTCGTCGAGGCGATGGAGCTGGCGACCAATCCGATCGACATGTGCGTCGGTCTCAACCAGCGCCAGGCTGGCGCGCGCATGGCTGCCTATTTGTTTGATCGCGGCTATCGAAGATTTGGATACCTGGGTGTCGACCACAACCTGGACAAGGCGGCAGCGCGACGGCTGCAGGGATTTCAAAGGGCTTTGCGCAAGCGGAATGCGCGTGTTGAAGCCAAGCTGATGGTGCCAACGCCGTCGGGGATTGGCCTTGGCCGCGACAACATGAAGGCCCTGGTCGAGCAGGCCCCTGATCTGGATGCCGTCTATTTTTCCAACGACTCCGTTGCAGCCGGCGCGCTGATGTACTGCATGGCCGCAGATATTGATGTTCCCGGCGATCTGGCGCTGGCCAGCTTCAGCGGCCTCGAAATTGCGGCCGCCATGCCGACCACCATCACGACGATCCGGTCGCCCCGTTACGAAATCGGCCGAACGAGTGTCAAACTTATCCTCGATCGTTTGGACGGTAAGAAAACACCACAGAAGACAGATCTCGGTTTTGAATTGATCAAGGGGGACAGTGCTTGAGCGCGGACGATGGCAATATCTGCTGGTGCTCCCATGAAGCCGCCGGCAATCGCGCGGCACCTGAGAAATTTTTCGAACGGAAGCTTTGGAATCATCGGAACCCAATTGGGGCCGTTCTGCAGCGATGCTTGAGTTGGCTCCGTGAGCGATCACGATGTCAAATGATGGCGTTGGGCGATATCTCGATCGGGGACCTCCTCTGCGCGCCCCGCAGATTGCATGCGCTGCAATTATCGCCGATATGATGCGCTAATCGCGCACGCCGCCTTTGCTGAGCCGCAGGCAGCTTTAGTCTAGGCTGCAACATCAGTCGGGTTGGATTGTCCGAGGAGGTTTGTCATGGCTGCGGAAGTGGTTCCCTTGAGCGAAGCGTGTGGTGCCGAGATTTGTAACGTTGACGTCACGAAACCTCTTTCAAACGACGACGTCTCGGTGATCACGAGCGCCTTTAATAATCACAAGGTCTTGCTGTTCCGCCAACAGCCGATGAGCGCTGAACAATTGCGAGACTTCTCAGCCCACTTCGGCGCATTACAGGAACATGTTCAGCGCAAGTACCAGCATCCGGATGTGCCGGAAGTCGTCTGCATGACCAATCGCAAGCCCGATGGATCATTTGACGAGGTCGGTGCATCGCGCGGTGCGGCGGCGGACATCCGCGACGGCTGGCATTCCGACCTCTCGTTTGAGAAAGTCCCGGCCAAGGCAACGCTACTGCATGCCGTGGAAATCCCGAGCAGTGGCGGAAACACCTGTTTTTCAAATACGACCAAGGCCTACGAAGCGCTCAATTTCGCGATGAAACAAAGGCTGAATGGCCTGCGGGCAGAATATCTTTACGGCCAGGCTAAGCGAAACAAAATGGCGGCGAAGGCGGCCGAGGGTTTGCAGGGTAAAGACAAGACTGAGACGGCCGCCATTCACCCGGTTATTGTCAAGCACGCTGAGACAGGCCAGCCCGGCATCTATGTGAGCCCTTTCACGACGTCGCGAATTCTCGACCTCCCGGAAGTCGAAAGTGAAGAATTGATCGAGGCCCTGGTCAATCAGATGACCAATGACGCGTTTCGGTGGGAGCACATCTGGTCAGTTGGCGACACGCTGATGTGGGACAATCGCGGCGGGCTGATGCACGCGGGACGCCTGGACTATCCGCGCGACGAGGCACGCTTGTTCATTCGCACGACAGTGCGCGGCGGGCCTCTCGCCAGTTATGAATGGGCGGGCGACTGCTGAGCGTGCTCGATGCAGTTCGGCTCGTTGAACGGTGTGAAGCCAAGTCCGTTTATCGCCTCAGCAGCAACTAGCGACAGTGGATGCCCATAAAGGCGCTGGCAGGCGTCCGAGAACTGCAACGATCCAAGCAGTAGCTGCAAGACATACTTCGGCGCGTCTGTTGATGCTAATGATCCGAAGGGCCAGGAGTTCACACATTTGAAGGGTGAGAAGGACGCGATAGAGAAGGCGGCGATCCGCAAGAGATGCGGATTGCAGTTTCAGCAGGCTATCGGCATTGAGGCTGTTTGACTGCGGCACGCTTGGGACAAATCAAGTCTCATTTCTGAAGACGCCAGTTAGGCCTAGCCGTGTGCAGCACGCGCAACTTCGCGTTCATGCCGCCGCTCGGCTTGGACTTCAGGGTCGGGATGTAGGCTGGCAGCTAATAGATCACGTGTGTATTCCTCACGCGGACGGTCGAAGATTTCGGCAACGGGGCCCTGTTCGACAATCCGGCCACCCTGCATCACCAGCACACGACGCGCAAAATCGCGCACTAGCGGGAGGTCGTGGGCGATAAAAATGTAGGATAGCCCCAGTTCGTCTTGCAGCCTGCGCAACAGTTGGATGACCTGCGCCTGGATCGAAACGTCGAGCGCAGAGACGGCCTCGTCGCAAATAATGAGACTTGGCTCGAGCGCCAGTGCGCGGGCTATGGCGATGCGTTGGCGCTGTCCACCGGAGAATTGATGCGGATAACGACGGACGTGCGATGGATCGAGCCCGACCTGTTGTAGGAGTTGGCGGGTACGGTCGGCCCATTCCCGCTTCGGCAGGATTTCCGGATGAATGACGAACGCTTCGGAGATGATTTCGCCGACCGACATGCGCGGATTGAGTGACTGGGTCGGATCCTGGAACACCATCTGAACGTCGCGCCGGCACGCGAAAAGCTGACGCTCCGACATGGTCAGGAGGTCGCGCCCTTGATAGAGCGCCTCACCCGCCGTCGCAGCTTCAAGTCGCAGAAGCGTCTTGGCGAGTGTCGATTTACCTGATCCCGACTCGCCGACGATCGCGACAGTTTCGGCAGGCAGCACCGTGAAACTCGCCCCTTCGAGAGCTTTGAGAGAGTCATACGTCTTGCTGACGCCGTTGACCTCAAGGATCGGTTTGATGCCGGTGTCTTTGGGCGCCGCGATTTCCCCTGCCCCCGGCACCGAACCGATCAGCTTCTTGGTATAGGGGTGCGACGGAGATCTGTAGACGTCCAGGGCGGTGCCAGCTTCCACGATTTCGCCGGAGTTCATCACAACGACTCGATCGGCGCGGTTCACATGACCGTGGTTGCCCTGGATGGTAACAGC
>JBPCWB010000655.1:0-15474 GCA_051009955.1 Hyphomicrobiaceae bacterium
TGTGGTTTGGGCGGCGGATCCCTGGTGAATGCCGGCGTCGCGTTGCGGCCGGATCAGCGCGTGTTCTCGGATCCAATATGGCCGGGTCAGATTGTTCAAGACGGCTTGCTGGACCAAGGCTATCGCAGAGCCCGGCAGTGGCTCGCGCCGTCCAGTGATCCGCGGGCGGAAGAACAAACAAAATTCAAATCTCTTCGACAGGCGACGGATGGCATGGCAGGAACGACTGTTGCGCCAGAGATCGCGGTCAGTTTCGAGGATCGCATCAGCGCCGGCGGGATTTCCCAACCTGCCTGCACGCGATGCGGAGATTGCTGTGGCGGCTGCAATGTCGGCGCCAAGACTACGGTTGCGCTGACCTATCTGCCGGACGCCGTGCGTCATGGTGCTGATGTGTTCACGCACGCCAAAGTCTCATACATCGCGCGGTCGGGTGATGGTTGGGTGGTAAACATCGAGACACCCGAGGCGCCTGCAGGTGCAGATGAGCGCTCAGTCTCGGTGCACGCCGATGCGGTCATACTTGCCGCGGGAACACTTGGTTCAACGGAAATTTTGCTGCGCTCGCGCGATATGGGGCTGGCTGTTTCCGACCGATTGGGTCATCGCTTCTCAGCCAACGGTGACATCATCGCATTTGGTTATGGGGCCAAAATTCCCGTCAATGCGATCGGTGTCGGGCACCCGATACGGGATGGCCTCGCGCCGATTGGCGCGGCCGTCTCTGGCCAGTATGAGCACGATGATCCAGATGATTTGTCCCAAGAACTGCGCGTTCAAGAGGGTGCCCTGCCATCGGCTCTTGCGCCAATCCTACCTGTGATGTTCGTGCCCAACGGTCGATTGCTTGGTGCATTTCAAAGCCTGATCAATGGTGTCTACAAGGGACCGCTTGCGAGCTTGCAAACCTTCTTTGCCGTTAGTCATGATTCTGCATCGGGCCAGCTGGTGTTGCAGGACGATAATCTCAAAATCGCTTGGCCGGGAGCGCTCGACGAGCCGGTTTATGCGCGGCTCGACAAAGTTCTGAGCGAGATGGTGGAAAGTGTCGGCGGCGGCTACGTCAAGAATCCGCTTGCCGGCTCGGTCATGGGTCATCAGCCGGCGACAGCACATCCGTTGGGAGGCTGCGGCATGGGCCGTGTCGTTGGCGAAGGCGTCGTCGATCATAAAGGGCGCGTTTTCGATGCGGCGCATGGTGACCAGGCAAATGATGTTCATCCCGGTCTATATGTTATCGATGGATCCGTGATTCCACGGTCATTGGGTGTCAACCCGCTGCTGACCATCACGGCGCTCGCTGAACGCACGTTGATGCATTTCGTTGCCGATCATGGGCTGCATTTGGATGTGGCGCCGGTCGTATCGCAGACGCCGGTGTCCCCGGATCGGCCGGGCGATGTCGTATCTAATTAGTCTATCGTGTTGGATTTGCTGTCGCGGATGATCGCTCGGGCTGCGAGGTCATGCGTTTCGGCAGCCGCGCCAGCAAGCAGAGTGGGATAGCGATAAAACCAACAACGGCATACATCCAGAAGGCGTTGACGTAGCCGATCAGGATCGCCTGCCGCGAGATTTCCTTGGCGAAGCGCGCCATGCCTTCAATGGTGTCGACGGACCATGAGCCGGTCGCCCACGGCATGTTCCAAAGCTTGTTGTAGGGTGAGACGTATTCGGCCATGCGGGCATAGTTGTTGCCTGTGGCACGCACGATCTCGGCGACCGCAATGGAGATGAACAGGCTCGATCCGAAATTGCGCAAGAGATGAAACATCGCCATCGCTTCGGCACGTAGATCGGCACGCAGCGTGTAGAATGTGACGATCGTCATCGGCACCCATGTCACGCCGATGCCGGCCCCTTGCACGACCGACCAAATTGCCAACCGTGATTCGCCGACGTTGAGATCGAACAGCATCATCTGATAACCGCCGTAACCCTGTAGAAAGAATCCGACCATCATCATCAATCGTGGGTCTACGCGCGCCGTCAGCATGGCGATGAAGAACCCCAGCAGCGTGCCCAGGCCGCGCCAGCCAATGAAAATACCGATGGCGGTATCGGGGTAGCCGGCGTGGTTTTGCAGCAAAGGCGGAAGCAGTACGACGGGTGCGAAATTCAGCATGCCAAATATGAAAACCAGGCACATGCCAAGGGCGTAGTTGCGATCCGTAAACAGGCTAAGACTGACAAAAGGTTTTTTCGCAGTCAGGCTGTGGACGATAAACATGTAGAAGGCGACGACAGCGAGGAAGGCGGCTGCCACTATTTCCGTTGATTCAAACCAGTCGAGCCGTTGCCCGCGGGAAAATATGAACTGGGCGCAAGCGATGGCGATGGCCAGTGTCAGAAAACCACTCCAATCAAGCCGGGCGCTGCCACGCGTGGCTCGACGGGGAATCGCAAACTGACATCCGATGACTGTCAGTATGGCAACCGGCAGGATCATCCAGAATCCCCATCGCCAGCCGAAGGCATCGGAAATCTCGCCAGCGATGGTGGGGCCGATTGACGGGCCAATCATGTTTGCCATGCCGAAGATCGCCATGACCAAGTTGTGCTGGCGGCGCGGGTACGTATCCAACAATATGGCCTGACTGAGCGGGACCAGCGGTGCGCCGGCGCCGCCTTGTATGACACGCCAGAAGATCAGCTCCTCAAGCGAAGAGCTTGCTCCGCAAAAGAAAGTCGAAACGCCG
Source organism: Hyphomicrobiaceae bacterium (assembly GCA_051009955.1). Lineage (GTDB taxonomy): Bacteria > Pseudomonadota > Alphaproteobacteria > Rhizobiales > Hyphomicrobiaceae > Tectiglobus. Next base: position 2,700 of record JBPCWB010000655.1, read on the forward strand.
AAGATCATGGCGCTCCAGACCATCGTCGCGCGCCGCCCGAACCGCTCGGCAAGCCAGCCGGTCATCGGTGTCACCACGGCTGTTGCAACGATATTGAACGTCATCGTCCAAGAAACTTCGTCCTGCGTCGCGGACAACGCACCTTGCAGTTTGGGAAGCAAGGCGGATGAAATGAGGATTGAGGACGAATAGATCGTGGTGGCCGACATCACCACGACGAGCACCAATGCCCGTCGAAAGGGTGACAAATCGTATACGGCGTCATCGTCAGACATTGCGATTTTCGGCCCGACCTCGATCACACATATGAATAATTCTGCCAGTTGAACGTCGGATCCGGCAGCACTGCGGCACTTTGCGGATCTGATGGATGGCTGTCATAACAATTTTTGTCTTGACGACCATAACCTAGGCGATAGTAACTAAGCTTACATTAAATCGTGCCATTGTCTTTGCGGCTTTGAGCCTCACCGTTATGGGGACCGGGCCTGGACAATCGTGCAGAATGCCATTCGTGGGTCTAGACGATGTCGCCAGACGACGAACACTACATCGGCTATACGATGACAGACGTCGCCCGTTTGTTGCGGACCGTATTCGAGCGCCGTGTTCGCAGTCTGGGCCTGACCCGTGCACAGTGGGTCGTAATCGCACGCGTGCATCGCCACCCAGGATTGAGTCAAACCGAGGTCGCCGTTCTTCTGGAGATTGAAAAGGCGACAGCAGGGCGTCTTGTCGATCGCATGGAAGCCAAAGGTTGGTTGGAACGCCGCCCCGACCCGAACGATCGGCGGGTTAATCGCCTGCATTTAACGGCTGAAGCCGAGCGTCTTCATGCTTTGATCTGGCCGATAGCGGAGACCACCGTTGCTGATGCATTGCGGGATTTGAGCACGAGTGAGCAGCGGGCTCTTGCGAAACTCATGCGCCGGGTGAAACAGCAACTGGTTGAACTTGTGGAACATGACCCGGCCGTCGACGACGGACTCCGTGAAAGGCCCGTACGGAGAGTCGCGGCCGAGGTTGAGGATGAGAGGTAGCAGAGGATGCCAAAGAGTTTGGTGAGGCCACTGTTGTTAATCGTGGTGCCGTGCCTGGCGATTGTCGGTGCAGCCATGGTTTGGCTGTACGGTGGTCGCCATATCTCAACCGAGAACGCTTACGTCAAATCGGATATCGCTCGGATTTCGGCGGAAGTAACCGGACGCATCAAGCGTGTCGTCGTGAGTGACCACGAGCGGGTGCGCCAGGGTGAATTGCTGTTGGTGCTGGACGATGAACCGTTTCAGATTGCTGTTGCCAAGGCCAAGGCGGAAGTGGACACGACTCGGCATCGGGTGGCTACCCTGGTTGCAGAGTGGAGCGAAGCCAAAAGCGAGTTGAAAGAAGCCGAAGACCGAATCGCCTATCAGCAGTCGCAGCTTGAGCGTAATCGCCAGTTGGCCGAGCGCAAGATCGTGTCTTCGTCGCGTCTCGAGGAGGCCGAGGATAACACTCGTCAGGCGAAGAACCGCGTCGCCGTCATGCAGTCCAAAGTGCGGCGGATGCTGGCCCAACTCGGCGGCAACCCGAGCATCGAGATCGACGATCACCCCGAGGTGCGCGAGAAGTTGGCGGCGTTGCGCGAGGCGAAACTCAATCTCCGCCGAACGACGATTACGGCTCCGGTGGCCGGCGTTGCCGTCAATGTAAAGGTTCAGCCCGGCGAGTTCGTCGAGCCTGACAAGCCCTTGTTCGCACTCGTGGTTTCGTCTCGCCCATGGGTCGAAGCCAATTTCAAGGAAACAGAACTGACGCACATTCGCCGCTCGATGAAAGCAACGGTCGTTCTCGACATTTATCCCGACGTCGAATGGCAGGCCGAGGTTGCGAGTATCAGCCCGGCAACAGGTGCCGAATTTGCCCTTTTGCCGCCGCAGAACGCGTCCGGCAACTGGGTGAAGGTGGTTCAAAGGCTACCGGTCAAACTCTACCTGAAGCCGATGCCGGGCGAACCGCCGTTGCGCGCGGGAATGACGGCGGCGGTCAGCGTCGACACCAGGCGCGAGCGCAAACTCAGTCACCTGCTCGGCGTCCTGAGTGCATTCGCGATCGGCAAGGAAAAAACGGCAAAATGAGCTGTTGTGCAGGCAGTTCCGAACCGTGATGCAGCAATGATATCGGTGGTTCCGGGCTTGCACTGTCGGTGCTTGGTCATTGAGTCTTGAGAAGCGAGTGGTTCCAATTCACCAATTGAGCCCCGAGCCGTTTAGCATAGCCTCGATTTGTATGCAGCGCCGACCGGTTTGGTCATGACCGCTGCTTCAAATGACCTGAGCGATTGCCGCACGCCAACGGATCAGCAACCCGAAACCTCGAACAAAACCCATATCCTTGTTTGGATGTGCGTGCTGGTCGCCATCAACCAGCTCGGCTTCGGCGCCATGGTGCCGACGTTGCCGCTCTATGCGCAATCGTTCGGAGTGACGGCATCGGCAATCGGAATGGCGATCGCCGCATATGGATTGGCGCGCTTCGTTGTTGCATTGCCTGCGGGCGGCTTGGCGGACGCCGTTGGACGGCGGCCTACACTTGCGATCGGCGGTCTGGTCTCGGGATTGGGGAACCTCTGGTGCGCGGCGGCGGTCAGTTATCCTGAGTTTCTTCTGGCCCGCTTCGTTGCGGGTGCAGGGGCAGGACTCATCGTCACCGCCGGTCAGGTCGTCCTGGCCGATATCAGTTCGCCTGAGTATCGCGGACGGATGATTTCGATCTACATGGGAACCTTCATTTTCGCTGTTGGAATCGGACCGTTCCCCGGCGGACTGCTGGCCGAGTACTACGGTCTCGATGCGCCGTTCGTCGCCTATGGCATTGCCAGTCTTGTCGCCATGCTCATTGCCTGGTTTGCAATCCAAGAGACTCGTGACTTTCAGCGACGCCCCGCGAAAGCGCCCCCACCCAGGCTCTCTTTTTTAAATCAGATCAATGTGTTGTGCGGGCACATCGGGTTCTTAATGGCAAGTCTGGTGACGTTCGTGAATGCGGTCGCGCGTACTGGCGGGTTGTTCGCGATCGTACCGGTTCTTGCAACCTCGCAACTTGGGTTGTCGGTTTCTGAAATCGGATTGGCTTTGATGATTGGCAGCGTGTCAGGATTGATTACAGCTTATCCAGCAGGATGGTTTACGGACCGGATCGGAAGGAAAGTCGTCATCGTTCCGGCGACGCTGCTCACCGGTGTTTCGCTGCTGGCATTCTGTTTCGCGCCCAGCTTTGCGTGGTTTCTTCTGGCGGCCATCGTCTGGGGTATCGCCAGTACGGTGGGTGGTTCGACCCCGGCGGCCTATGCCGCAGATTCAGCACCGCGTGGCATGAATGCGTCAGCGATGAGCACATACCGCATGATGGGCGACGCCGGCTACGTCATCGGTCCGATCGCGCTGGGGCTTCTGGCCGATTCGGTTGGGATGGCGCCGTCGCTGGTCATTGCCGCCATGATGATGTTCGGCGTGGGGGTGGCGTTTGCGGTCTTTGCTCCCGAAACATATCGTGGGTATTCTCGCCTACCTTCGTGAAGCTGCACCACTGTTTGGAGCCGGTGCGAATTGACCGATTGTGAGCGACGATAATGGCGCGAAACGAAAACAAGACGAAACCTACAAAGGTATCTCCGAGAGCGTATGTCGAAGCCATAGAACATCCGCGTCGGCGCGAAGACGGGCTGACCCTTCTCGACTTTTTCGACAGGGTCACGGGTTGTCCCGCCCAGATGTGGGGGTCGTCGATCGTCGGTTACGGGCGCTATGCCTACAAGACCGGCAGTGGTCGCGAGGGCGAGTTCATGCTGACCGGATTCAGCCCGCGCAAGACCGCCCTGACGATCTATATCATGCCGGGATACCGTGACATGTCGGACAAGCTGGCGCGACTCGGGAAGCACAAAATCGGCAAGAGCTGCCTTTACATCAACAAGCTTACCGATGTTGACTTGGCTGTGCTTGAAGAGATCGTCCTGGACGGCCTGAACTACATGCAACAGAATTATGAGACCTGGGAGGCGTAGCCAAAGAGGTTGCGTATGGTCGATTGAGTTGCCCTCACCGGGCGGTCCAGGATGTGGTTCACCTGAGGTGCGACTCGGCAAGATCCAAAGGGCCAACAGTTAGCACTTGTAAGCAAACGCGCAGTCAATCTGGAATGATCATGGCACAAGGCATACAACTCGGCGAAATCTCTATCCAACAGATAGTTGAACAGCAGGGGCCATTCTTTCCTGTCCGGGAATTCTTTCCGTCGCTGGCGCCAGAGCTGCTGGAAGAGAACCGCGAATGGTTGGAGCCGGCCTTTGTCGACCCGGACAGCGGGAATGTCATACTCTGCATCCAAAGTTACGTTGTCCGCACGCGGCATCACACAATCCTGATCGATAGCTGCGTCGGGAACCACAAACCGCGACCCAATCGTGCGATGTGGCACTTGATGGCGTCGGACCGATATGAACGGAATTTCGAGGCGACCGGTCTGCGGTTCGAAGACATTGACTATGTCATGTGCACACACCTGCACACCGATCATGTCGGCTGGAACACCAGGCTCGACAACGGGCGCTGGGTGCCGACTTTTCCAAATGCAAGGTATGTGTTCGCAGAACGAGAATTGGACTTCTGGTCGGATCGGACCAGCCAGGATCCGGACGCCTGCCCGTGGATGGTTGACTCGGTTCTGCCCGTCGTTGAGGCCGGCCGGGCGGAGATCGTCAAGAGCGACCATATGTTGGGTGATGACGTGCAACTTATTCCGTCCCCCGGCCATACGATTGACCACTACTCCGTTTTGGTCGGGCGGCCGGAGGCGGATGCACTGATCACCGGGGATATGGTGCACTCACCGTTGCAGGCTCGTTATCCCGAGTTGGGTATGTTTTCCGACTACGACTCCGTGCTGGCCGGGCAAACGCGTCGCGAATTGTTCGGCCGATTCTGTGACTCATCCACACTCATGTGCACGGCGCACTTCCCCACACCCTCGACGGGGCACGTGCGCCGGTGGAGTGAAGGGTTCCGAATCGTATAATCTCGCACGCGTGTCCGGCAACCATGCCGTACGACGCCACGCCACTCCGATGGCGTTGTTTCAGTGATCCACCAAACATGACCAACAGAGACCCGGAAGCTCATCTCAGCAATCGCCTTGCGCGCCGGATTTTTCTGCAGCGGCAGGGCCTGTGCGCAGCACCACGAAGCAAACAGTCGAAACAGGATTTGCTCGGTCAAATCCGTGACCTCGGGTTCGTCCAGGTCGATAGCGTCAATACTGTTGAGCGCGCTCACCACATGATACTGTTCACGCGGAATCAGACGTACAAGCGCGAGACGTTGAAGACACTTCTCGAGCGAGACCGGGACTTGTTCGAAAACTGGACGCATGACGCGGCAATCATTCCGACCGAATTTCATTGCGTTTGGCGGCATCGTTTCGAGCGCGAGAAGGTTCTATTGCAGCAGCGGTGGGAGAAGTGGCGGCGGCCCGGATTCAAGGAGCTGCTCGTTGAGATCGAGGACCATATTCGAGAAAATGGACCGGTCATGGCGCGCGCGCTGGCGTCCGATCAAAAAAAGGCCGGATCGGGTTGGTGGGACTGGCATCCGTCCAAAACGGCGCTCGAATATCTCTGGCGCACCGGAGTTCTAGCGGTTTCAAGACGGCAAGCCTTCCAAAAGGTTTATGACCTAACGGAGAACGTCGTGCCGGAGCACTATCGCGCTGATGCCATCGATGAAAGTACGCTCGTGGATTGGTGTTGCCGCGGCGCGCTACAGAGATTGGGCGTCGCGACGGCTGGCGAGATTGCGGCCTTCTGGGGGGCCATCAGTCTCACTGAGGTGCAGCAGTGGATCGCCGACGTTGCCGGGACCGAGTTTCCTGTTGTGACCGTCGGCTTGGCGGATGGCACCAGCTCCCGACCGATGCTGGCTGATCCGGATGTTTTGTCGGCGCATGAGGATGATGTTGCGCCACCGGGGCGGCTACGAGTCGTGAGCCCGTTTGATCCGGTCATCCGTGACCGCAAGCGGGCGCTGCGGCTGTTCGGGTTCGATTACCGGATCGAGATTTTCGTGCCGGCGTCCAAGCGCAAGTACGGGTATTATGTGTTTCCGATCCTTGAAGGCGATCGGTTTGTCGGCCGCATCGATATGCGCTGTGACCGCGTTTGCGAGACGCTGGTGGTCACGAACGTTTGGTGGGAACCTGGCCTTCGACCGTCGCGGCAGCGGCAGAAGCAACTCGATGCCGAGCTGCAGCGGGTCGCCGCGTTTGCCGGGTGTTCAGCCATTGAGGTCAATCGAAGTCTAGCCGCGAGTTAGATTGTCGATGCTGGTGAGGACGGCCTTCGAAGCGTCCTTCGTGCCTTGATCGCCGCCATATTCCATGGGACGAAGGCTATTGGATGCGAATGCTGCCTCGACGGCCTTTTCGAGCAGATCTGCGGCTTCGATCATTTTTGGATTATCGAGACGGCGGCCGAGCCAGTTGAGCATCAGGACGCCTGACAAGATCGTCGCCATCGGATTGGCCTTGTCCTGGCCGGCGATGTCCGGCGCTGATCCATGTGCCGGTTGGAATAAGGCGTGCTGTTTGCCAATCTCGGCACACGGCGCCATGCCCATGCCGCCGACGAGACCGCCGCCGAGATCGGACAGGATGTCGGCGAACATGTTTTCCATGACGAGGACATCGTATTCCCACGGCTTGCGAATGAGATCGAGCGCCATGGCGTCGACGTAGGCCGCATCTGCCTGGATGTCGGGATGGTGTTCCGCGCGTTCATAGAAAACCTTGCGGAAGAACGCGAATGCGCGAAATACGTTGGATTTGTCGACGCAGGTTACGCGTCCGAGCCCGCCTTTCGCTTTGCGCTGGCCGGCGAGGTCGAATGCGACGTCGACAAGTTCTTCCGTGACGTCGCGGGAAATCCGCAAGGTCTCATAAGCAACCTTGTCGTCCTGCACTTCGCCTTTGTCGCGCGAGTAGAAGAGCCCTTCGGTCGATTCACGCAAAACGATAAAATCAATATTGGCGGCACGTTCATCCGCCAGTCGTTGCGGCACATTGGGGTAGGCCTTCACCGGTCGCACGCCAGCGACCAAGTGGAACCTTTCGCGCATGGTCAGGTGCGGTGCGATTTCCGTTCCGTCTTGGTGCCGAATATCCGGTAGACCCATGGCGCCCAGCAGAATCGCATCGGCTGCACCGGCAGCATCCATCGCCTCGTCCGAGATATCCTTGCCGGTCTCTTTGAAGAATGCGGCACCGGCATCGTGCGCTTCGAATGTTAGCCGAAACCCACCTAGCTTCTGTTCGAGCGCCTTCAAGACTTCGATGGTCGGCGGAATGACTTCATGGCCAATACCGTCTCCGGCAAAGACGGCAATACGGGCATCGTTGGTTAGCATTCCTGGCTCCGCTGTTCACACTCCAACCCGTGACCTAGCACTTTGGGTTGCATCCATCAAAGCCCGAACGCTGTCGCAGAACATGCCAACTAGCTTCGCCTTGCTATTTTGGCCTACGATGTCAGCGATACTTGATAGTCGGTCATTGGCGGGGTCGCCCTGCCAGGGAGTGAAGTCAATGCGGGAACACATGACAGTTGCGGCAACCTTGCCGGCCGATGGGACAGCGGGGGCCTTGGCCGGTCGCGTGTGGCGGCCGGATGTCGGAGGGCCGTCGGTCGCGGCGGTGCGCGAGGACGGTGTCTACGATATCTCTCAGCATGCTCCGACTGTTCGTGATCTTGCCGAAACTGAAAAAGCCGCAGAGCTGGTTCAGAACGCTGCCGGAACTCGCATCGGCGATATTGCGGCGATATTGGCGAATACGCCCGAGGCTGACCGTGACGAGACGCAGCCGTGGCTGCTGGCGCCGATCGATCTGCAGGCCGTCAAGGCGGCAGGTGTGACGTTTGCGCGCTCAATGCTTGAACGTGTTATCGAAGAACAGGCCAAAGGGGCGCCGGAAAAGGCTGAGGCGATCCGTGCGCAGGTCAGCGCACAGCTCGGCGGAGATTTGCGCAATCTCGTGCCGGGTTCGGCAGAGGCCCTGGCATTGAAGGAAACACTGATTGCTCAGGGCGCCTGGTCTCAGTACCTCGAGGTTGGGATTGGTGAGGACGCTGAGATCTTCACCAAGGCACAGCCGATGGCGGCCGTCGGCCACGGCATGGATGCGGGGCTACATCCACGCTCAACCTGGAACAATCCGGAGCCGGAAGTCGTGTTGGTCGTCGCAAGCGACGGTCGCATTGTCGGTGCGACGCTTGGGAATGATGTCAATCTGCGTGATTTTGAAGGCCGCTCGGCGTTGCTGCTGTCGAAAGCCAAGGACAATAACGCCTCGGCTACCGTCGGTCCGTTCGTTCGGCTCTTCGACGAATTCTTTACACTCGATACGGTCAGACGGCTTGACGTCGAACTCACGGTAACCGGAACAGACGGATTCGAGCTCAAGGGATCATCATCGATGGCTGAGATCGCGCGTGACCCTGCAGCGCTGGTTGGCGAGATGATCGGTCGGACGCATCAGTATCCCGATGGCGCCGTTCTCTATCTCGGAACCATGTTCGCTCCGACCAAGGATCGTGGCGAGGCGGGTATGGGGTTTACGCATAAGGACGGAGATCTCGTTACGATTTCGACGCCTGCCCTCGGTGCGCTCACAAACAGAATGACCACTGCCGATCGCGCCCGTCCTTGGACATTTGGAACTGCGGATTTGATGCGCAATCTGGCAGCACGCGAACTGTTGGGTTGAAGAAGTCCTGGCAATCGGTTGGAGGATCAAGGAATGGCAATCGTAACTCCTAACATGAAGTCGCACGATGAATTGGCACCGTTGTCGTCACGCTATGTGACGGTGGACGACATTCCCTGGCAATCGACTCAGTTTCCCGGGGTTGAAATCAAGGTGCTCATGGAAGACGAAGAATCCGGCATGATGACCGCGCTGACGCGGCTGGCGCCGGGCGCCGTGTTGCCCGATCACACGCATGAGGGCATTGAACAGAGTTGGGTGTTGGAAGGGACGCTCGAAGATCACGAGGGCGCAGTGACGGCCGGGAACTATGTTTGGCGTCCGGCGGGCAGCCGCCACGTTGCGCGAACCCCGGACGGCTGCCTGGTTCTGGGATTCTTCCAGAAGCCAAATACTTTCCACGATCAGTCGTAGAGAGAGGTTGTCATCTCGGGTCAAGATGCCTCCGCGGCTGCCGACGCTCGCCCGCGCGATCGAGCGGATGCCGTGATACAGGACTTTTGCGGAGCCGATCCAGGGCGCAGCATCGCGCTCGCCGACGGATTGGGTCGTTTTGACGTGATTCATGCGCGCGGGAACGTACCACGGCCGGCCGCGAGCGTTATCAAGGTTGCCACCGTGATGGCGCTGTTTGATGCGGCTGAAGGTGGCAACGTCGATCTTGCCGAACAGGTGCCGCTGCGATCACTCGGTGCAACCCGCTATTGCTCGATCTTGAAGGCGTTCGACGGCGATCGAGCGCTGAGCCTTCGCGAGATTGCCGCGTTGTCTCTGATCACCAGTGACAATCCCGCGACCGTTCATGTCTTAGGGCGGCTGTCGTTCGCGGATGTGGAGACTGTTTTGCGTGATAGCGGCTGCAGCAACGCGGCGCGGATCACCGTCGGATTCGGCGAGCTGGAACTGGGGCCGGCCAATCGCGCGAATCAAATGACGGCCCTGGATGCGCTCAAGCTGTTTCGGCGTTTGCAATCGGAACCGCGGTATCGGCCCATCGTCACATTCCTCGAGAACAACCTGCGCAATGCGCGGATTCCTGCTTTGCTGCCCGACGACGCTGTCATCGCACACAAGACCGGGAGCCTCGACGGCGTCGTCAACGACGTGGGCGTCGTCTCCCGCGCCGGGCAAGCGTTCGATGTGGCCTTTTTGTGCGACCGACAGGCCGATCCGATTCAAACGCAGAACGACATCGCCGCCTGTTCACTGGCCCTGTTCGAACTGCTGATCGGTCCGGCTGTCGACGTACCGGTCGGCTGACCGACGCGATGCGATCGCCGGCCGGCTTGTTGCGATCAGACGGCTTCGATCACCATCGCGATGCCCTGGCCGACGCCGATACACATGGTGCACAGCGCACGCTTGGCGCCACGCTCCTGCAGCTCGATGGCAGCAGTCAATGCCAGCCGCGCGCCGGACATGCCAAGTGGATGACCAAGGGCGATCGCACCGCCGTTGGGGTTAACGTGCTCGGCCTCGTCCGGCAGCCCCAGCTGGCGCGTCGTCGCGAGGGCCTGTGCCGCGAAGGCCTCATTGAGTTCGATGACGTCGACGTCTCCTATCTTAAGGCCAAGCCGATCGAGCAGCTTCTGGCTCGCCGGCGCCGGACCGATTCCCATAATGCGCGGTGGCACACCGGCCGTCGCCGTGCCGAGCACGCGGGCCTTTGGTTTCAATCCATACTTCTCAACCGCCTCTCCGGAGGCAACAATCACTGCCGCCGCGCCATCGTTGACACCCGAGGCATTTCCCGGCGTGACTGTGCCACCTTGCTTGAACGGTGTCGGCAGGGCAGCAAGCTTCTCGATCGTCGTTTGACGCGGGTGCTCGTCACGATCGACGACAATCGCATCACCTTTGCGCTGTGGGATGGTGACCGGCGTGATTTCTTTGGCGAGGCGGCCATTGCCTTGCGCTGCCGCCGCACGCTCCTGGCTGCGCAGAGCGAACGCGTCCTGGTCCTCTCGGCTGACCTGGAATTCTTCGGCGACGTTCTCCGCCGTCTCCGGCATAGAGTCGATACCATACTGGTCCTTCATCAACTTGTTGACGAAGCGCCAGCCAATGGTTGTGTCGTAGACGGTATTGTCGCGCGAAAATGCGGTTGCGGCCTTCGGCATGACGAATGGCGCACGTGACATGCTTTCGACACCGCCGGCCAGCATCACATCCGCTTCACCAGCTTTGATGGTCCGCGCGGACATACCGATGGCATCAAGCCCCGAGCCACACAGCCGATTGATCGTGCCGCCGGGCACGTCCGTCGGCAGGCCCGCGAGCAAAGTCGCCATGCGCGCCACGTTGCGATTGTCTTCACCGGCCTGGTTGGCGCAGCCGAAGATTGAGTCGTCGATGTTGTCCGGGCTGAGGTTTTCGGCGTCCGACATGACCTGGCGAATAACGTGCGCCGCCAGATCGTCCGGCCTGACCGCCGAGAGCGCGCCACCATAACGGCCGATGGGTGTTCGTGTGCCCTCGCAGATATAGGCTTCCCTGGTCATGGCACGTGTCCTCCTAATTCGTCTGTTTCCGTGGTGCGGTCCGGGCCGGTGAAGCCTCCATACTCGCGTATGTAGCCTCATTTGCAATGATTTTGTCCGAGCGGAATCGAAGCATCAGGTGCGTGCTCTCAATGCAGGATCCAGCATATCGACAGTCCGAATGTGCTGCCAAGCGTCGCGCATCACGTGACGAATTCGCGTTCAAGTAGATCCGGAAGATCGTTGGCAATCAGAATGACGTCATTGGCCGCCAAGTTCTCGTTGATCCAGGCCTGGGCCTCGCTGAAATGCTCGACGGTCTTGAGGTCGGCGGCCGTCCCGGCGGATCGAAAACCCTCTACGAAGGTTGGGATGCGCTCTGCCTTGACGACGATGGTGACGTCGGTTGTGCGGGCGGCCTTCTCACCCAGAATGCGGTGGATCTCATCATGTTTTTCGCCCAGTTCGGCGACACCGGGTGTGACAATGATGCGTCGCCCGTCTGCGGAATGAAGGACCTGTAGCAGGTCCAAACCATTCGAGATGCCGTCGAAGTTGGCGTTGTAGGCATCGTCAATATAAGTCGCGCCGGTCGGATGTGGCTTGACTTCCAGGCGGTGGGTGATCTGCGGAGTTGAGCGCAAGGCCGCGATAATGCGGTCCGGCTCAAAACCGAGATTGATTGCCAGGGCGTATGCCAAAGCCATATTGCGGCCGTGATGGATGCCATACAGCGGGGCGAACAGGCGATGCTCTGCGCCGTCATGGCGTACGATGACAGAAATCCCATCCGACGTTTGCTCGGTTGCCAGGACGCGTATGTCGGTGTCGTCACTTTCTCCGACAATGACGAAGGTTTTGCGATTGACCTGGACAAATGACCGGGCATAGGCAGGTTGGAGGACGGCCTCGTCAATGACCATCAATCCGTTGCGCGCGCCCACGGCCTCGGCCAGTTCGAACTTCGCGCGCGCCACGGTTTCAAGGTCGCGAAAGCGTTCATAGTGAGCTTCGCCGATGGCAGTAATCATGCCGTGGTCGGGTGGCGTGAACTTGCATAACCGGGCGATGGAGCCGATGCCGTAGGCCCCCATCTCGACAAGGAAGAAGCGGCAGTTGTCGGTCAGCCGCTCATTGATGATCCGCGAGATACCCATCACGGTATTGACGCTGCCCGGTGTGAACAGGGCATGGGTGTTCATCTGCAGAATGTGGCCCAGGATATGCTTGACCGAGGTCTTGCCGAATGAACCGGTTATGCCGATGGTCTTCGGGCCAACAGCGCGCAAGCGGTCTTCTGCTGAAGTTTGAAAGCCAAGTTGAATCCGGGCCTCGACCGGCTTGAGAAGCCAGTTGGCCAATACCAGCAGCAGAGGCATCAGTTGAACAGCGGCGAGCCAGGCCAATCCACCGCCGATGATCGCCGCGACGCTACCCGCAATCAGGCACAGGCCAAAACCGACCGCCAGAATTCGCTTGGCACGATGCGTGAGAACCAGCTT
>JBPCWB010000656.1:0-9064 GCA_051009955.1 Hyphomicrobiaceae bacterium
ATGCTGGCTTCCTTTTCGATGTAGGTGTCCGTCCGCGGGACATAGGCCTCTGGCTGATAATAGTCGTAGTACGAAACGAAGTACTCGACGGCGTTGTCTGGAAAGAAACTCTTGAATTCACCGTACAGCTGCGCCGCCAATGTCTTGTTCGGCGCCAGGATCAGCGCAGGCCGCTGCGTCGCCTGAATAATGTGCGCCATGGTGAAGGTCTTGCCGGAGCCGGTCACTCCAAGTAGGACCTGGTCGCGTTCGTGGGCCTGGACGCCCGCAACCAGTTCGGCAATAGCCTCGGGTTGATCCCCTTTCGGTTCGAAGTCGGACGAAATCGTCAGCGTGACACCGCCTTCGCTTTTTTCCGGTCGCTCCGGACGGTGTGGCATGAACTCCGGCAGGGTTCCGGCAACCAGCGGATGACTGGCGATCATCGGCTGTCGCGAGAGCATCTGCTGGGCGTCGCTTGAGCGCTCTTCGGGTCGCGTGAGAAGGGCATTCAGGGCGGCCGATGGTGAAAAGTCCTCGGGGCGCGGTGCAACGCTGCGTAGCGCAGGCAGTATATTTGCCGCTTCGCCGGCATCGAATGACGCCTGCGGGGCTTCAGCAAACCCACCTGTTGTTTTGCGTCCGGCAACTTCCGGGGTTCCGGCAGCAGTTTCGACCGGCGGCGGCGCCGGCTTGCCCGATTTCCCGCGTGACGGTCGCGGTTTGGCGGTCCGTTTCGCCGACCGTGCCTTTTGCGATGATGTCCTGTTGCTAGCCATGGATCGGAATATGGCGCGCCGACGCCACCGGATCAATCAATGAATCCGCCATTGAACAACCGCCTGAATCAACTGGGTCAGCCGGATTTGCACGGCCACGAAGCTGGTCGCTCGATGCCTTGTGGCAACTTGGTCTTGTCATCACCGCACGACAGTGAGAGCTGCTGCTTGGTCAGTCCCTTGGCCTGCGAGAGATCAACACCTTCGAGCCGGGTCCGATAGAAGTAGGCTTGAGTCAGGTCCGTACCGTCCAATGAGGCGCCGCGCAAATCCGCCCGCGCCAGATTCGCGAATTTGGCAGCAGCGTTAGTCAGGTTCGCGGCGCTGAGTACGGCGCGCCCGAGTTGTGCTCCCGTAAGATTGGCGCCGCTCAGATCCGCAGCATTCAGGTTGGCTCGAAAAAGTTCGGCCTTCGTCAGATCTGCTGACTTGAGCTTGGCGCGATCCATGTAGGCGCGCATGCCAATCACGCCGGACAAATCTGCTTCCGTGAGCACTGCGTCGCGCAAAATGGTCTTTGATAGGTCGGCCTTGTGAAGCTTGGCTTTGACGAGCCGCGCCGACTTGAGATTCGAACGGCTCAAATTGGTTCTTTCGAAATTGCCGCCGGTCAGGTCAGCTTCCTGGAGGTATTTATTCATTTTGCGGCAGCCGGACCAGTCCACACCGGCGCCAGGACTGGTGTTGCAGCCAGCCACAGCGGCTCCGGGAAAGGCTAGGCCGACCATTATTGCCAGAGGCGGGATAGACCGAAGTAGCTGTTTAGTCGTTGCCATCGGATTCACCATTGAGCGACAAGTGAGCGTGCAAAATGAACGATTGGTCGTCAACGCCGGACCACTTGAAACAATTAATCCCGTGTCATTCACATGGGGATTCGGGCCACATTTGCTAGTTTCTACCTCACGTCACCGTGATCTCAAGAAATTGTGTTCACAGTCCATCAACGATTGCTTGCGGGTCGAGAACGATCGCAAAGGCATCACTGCTCCGTGTTTGCGCAAGATCTTGTCCCCGCCGCCCCAGGGGCCACGTACTCTTTATAGGTCATCGCACAGTCCTGCGAAGCGGATCTGCCAAGCGATGGTCAGGAGTATGACTCATGAGCAAACAAACGAAAAAGAAACGGAACAACCGTGCGAGCCGTCACCTCGGTGCTGTCGCATTGCTGTTTGGGCTCGCAGTGTCTGTCATCGCCTTGCCGCGGTCGGCTTTCGCCATGCCTTGTGGTCTGCGGGACGATTTGGTGGGTGTGTTGAAGCAGACACATAAGGAAAAGCCCGCGGCAATCGGCTTGACCAGCACGGGCCGTCTCATGGAGATCTTTGCGGCCAGTAACGGCAACTGGACCATTCTCGTGACGCGCGCGAGCGGCCACTCCTGTGTGGTCGCAACCGGTCAAGCCTGGTCAGCAATTGTTCCGGAAAAGCCGAGTGCCTAGCTCGTCCTGCGTTGGCGTCTTTCGCGACGACGACGTCGATCCGCGAAGGCGGGCGCCGCTTGCACGATAAGACTGGCGGCAAACATCAGCGCGGCGCCCAGCCAGCCGATCGGCGCGAGCCACTCGCCCAATAGTATGACGGCACACAACGCCGCGAAAACCGTCTCCATGCTGACCAGGATCGTGGCCTCGACAGCCGGTGTGTATTTCATGGCGTAGGCGAGCAGCGTAAATGTCAGGGCACTTGAAAGCAGGCCGACATAGGCGATCTCGAAAATGGCAGCCGACAAGCCGGCCAAGGAAACGGACTCAAACAACATGACGCCAATTGCCGAAAAGGCGGCAACGGCCGCGAATTGGACCGCGGTAAAGCCAATCGGTCGTGCGTGCTGAGCTGAATTCTCGACAATCAGCATGTGTGCCGACCAAAAAATGGCAGAGAAAGCGACCAACCAATCGCCCTGCGAAAAGCCGCCGATCGTACCGCCGCCGAGAAGCCACGTGCCGACGAATGCCAAACCCACCGATGGCCAGACATAGGCTCGCGGCAACCGGCGCAGCACGATCCACATCAGCAGCGGCGTGATCACGACGTAAAGGCCGGTGAGAAAGCCCGTGTTCGTCACGGTCGCGGTGACAAGTCCTATCTGTTGCAGGATCCCGCCGATGAAAAAACTGCAGCCGCCGGCCACCGAGATGATCCAAAACTCGGCTGGAACTTTGGATCCAAGAGCTGCGTTTTCGCGCATGGCCAGTGGGAAGAGCGCGACCGCTGCAATCAAAGAGCGTGCAGCGAGAAACAGAAACGGCCCGATGTGGTCCATGGCCGTCTTCTGATAGACGAAGGCCAGGCCCCAAATCGCGGCGATTGCGAGCAGGATCAGATTGGCTTGATAGCGTGGCATAGAGCCGAGCCAATAAATGCAGAAATCAACTTCAGCAATTGAAATCCAGCCAAGTCACAAGCGTGCCGCAGGCTTTCGGCCTCAGCCGGATCGGCCACCTCGTGTCACAGCGCTCAGGCTGTACTTGTTTACATTGACCACGATGAACTAGTGTCGGCGCCTTGTGACGACCAGCACGTGCACGGAGCGGGAGCATTGGAGATCGAAGCATTTCTGGCGATGGCCGCTGCCGTGACCATCGGGGCCGGCGTGCAGGCCGCCATCGGCTTCGCCTTCGGTTTGATCACGGCCCCTGTTCTGCTTGTTGCCATGCAGTCGAGCGCAGCCATCCAGGTGCTCGTCGTCGTTCACATCGTCCAAAGCGCCATTCTGGTTCCGGGATTATGGCGGGGGGCCTCGCGGCACTTGCTGTCGAGCCTGATGCTTGGCAGCATCATCGGTTTCCCCATCGGCATGCTGGTCTTCCTCAGTCTGGATCTCAGGGCTCTGACGATCGCCATCGGCAGTGGCCTGATATTGTTTGCAGCGCTGCTGGCCCTGCGCGAGCGCGGATATCTGCGCGTATCCGATCTCGCACCGTCGTCTCTGCCGCGCTGGAGCCTGCTGGTGACGGGGGGAGTGACCGGTTTCCTGACGGCCGTTCTGGTGATGCCCGGGCCGCCAATCATGATCTTGAATGCCTGGACGCGCATGAGCAAAAACGAAAGCCGGTCGCTGTCGCTGACCTTTTTTGCGTTTTGTTATGTGATGGCGACATTGATGCATGCCACGTGGGGTGGGATGCCCGCGTCCGCGTGGCAGACCGCGGCAATGCTTACGCCGTTCGTCATCGTCGGAACGCTTGTTGGGCAACGTTTGTCGGCGCGTCTTAGCGAAGGACGCTTCCGGGCTGCCATCCTCGTTGTGGTCACGGTGTCTGGCCTCTACGCACTGTGGTCTGCGATTTGAGGCGGTTCCGTACCAACCAGCAATGATTGCGGCGCAACGTTTCAATCGCGACTACAAGCCTCGGAACAAGACTCCGACGACCAGGATCATGTAGGCAGTAATTGCGAGCCAGTATTCCTGATGCGGCAGATAGCGGGGCACCGGCACGTAGCCAAGCTTGGTGACCATTGCGACCAGGGCGAAGATCAGAGAAATCAGAAAGATCAGTAGGGTCGGTGGGTTGAGTCGCATGGGTAGTCCTCCGAACACAGCGTGCCAGCGACCCGAACTTGAAGCTCTCCTGCGGCGCCAGGCGAAGCGGGCTGTCGGCAAGGAACGTCGTCGTGGTCAGTTTGGCGCGTCAATGACGGAGGCCATGAAAGCCGCATTTCGTCAAAGAGTTCAAGATTTGCCTCAGCCGCGAGCAAGATTAGTTGCTGCTGAGACCAATCGGCGACAGCCTAGCGTATCCATCTTGGGTGAGGGGCGCTAAGGCTCTACAGGCTACGCGGCCTCAAATCCGTGATGTCTTGCGGGTCGTTCGAAGGCCTGACGTTAATGAGCAGTCGGACAGTTTGCGGATCGGATTGATCAATCAGCTTGCCGATGACCAAGGCCAGATGCTCGTCATCGCCGGCACCGGACGACTTCGATAAGGCCGCTCCGAGGGGCCGCACGTCAGTTATTTCCATAACGCGCAACCTTTGGCCGGGATCGGAAATCGTAATCCGGTCGCCCACTTCGACATGCGCGAACCATTGTTGGTGGCCGAGCGACGTACCGGAGACGTCTTGATCGCCCTGATAACCGGTTAGGACCCGATAGTTACCGCCCATGTCCGGATCGACGATCGTGTCAGGGAAGGCGCCCTGTGCGCCAGGTACGCTGGTGAGAGCGCTTTGCATCAGTGCCTGCGGCCGGGCGATCATTGCAGAGACGACAATCGCGCAGAGCAAAGCGGCAATGGCCGCAATCCGTGGGGCTGCATAGACAAGTCTCGTCGACCCGATCATGTCTTCTCTCCGGTTTCGCCAGCGTGCTCCTAATATAGGTGTGAAGGAAGAACTTGCGACCCCTAGAACAGGGATGTTGAGTTCTCCCTCCACGCACCGCGCCGTGAGGAGGCGTGGACACGACGCAGGTGTCTGACAAATACGAGGCTGAAGGAGGTGATAGTTGCGAACAGAATGGCCGCTGCAGTCGGTGCGGCAAGCCGACTCAATCCAGTCGATGTCAGTGATGGCAGCGAATTCAGCACGTCACCAAACTGGGGCAGCTGTCCCGTGAGTGACGGCATGCCGGTTACAATCGTTGGAAATTCCGAGACAAAGCCGGCAATGGCAAGTGCCAGAAACGCGACCGGGTCGGCAATATCATGCCCGACGGTCATTGCGGCAAAGAGAACTGTGAAGACGGCGAGGGCCAGAAGAAAATCACGTCCTGATTCGCGTACGTAGAGCAACTTGCGATCACGCATATCCGGCCTCTCCCGCTCAGGGACCGTACTGATGTACTCGTCCACCCGATTACGAGGGTGAGTTGGCCACGAGAGTTTGGCGTGCGTTTGCTGTGAATGTGGCTTGTTCCCAGGTATTTTGTGACCATTTGCGATCCGTCGGAACTTGTGCCCTTGAGGTCACGTATCGTGATTGGCCTCCGAGCTTGCACCTTTGCAGAAGATGTGACGACGCTTGCATGAACAGGAATTCGCGTTAGCTTGCCGCCCGTACGATGCTGAGGGAGCGACTCCTGAATGATTGCCAGCGACTATCATGTGCCAGCCCTGTTCGTCATTCTGACCATCCTTTTCGGGATGCTGATTTGGGGCCGCTACCGTTACGACGTCGTTGCGCTCGGCGCTCTCGTTGTGGTCGTGGTTGTCGGAATCGTGCCAAGCGCCAAGGCCTTTGAAGGGTTCGGCCATCCTGCGACTATCATCATTGCTTTGGTCCTGGTTGTCTCGCGTGGCCTTGCGAATTCCGGTGCGGTCGATTTGATTGCTCGGTTCTTCATTCAAACCGGCCGCGGGCTTTCGAGTCATATCGGTATCATGGCCGGCATCGGGGCGGCATTGTCAGCGGTCATGAACAATGTCGGTGCACTCGCGCTCCTGATGCCCGTCGACCTGCAGGCCGCGGAAAAGGAAAAGCGTTCACCGGCGCTCACGTTGATGCCGCTGTCCTTTGCTACAATTCTCGGTGGCCTTGTGACACTGATTGGCACGCCGCCAAACATCATCATATCCAGCATCCGCGAGAAGGAATTGGGCGAGCCGTTCCGCATGTTCGACTACGCCCCTGTCGGCATCGGCTGTGCGCTCGCTGGCGTTTTGTTTGTCGCGTTCATTGGTTGGCGATTGCTGCCACGCGCGACGCAGGAACGCAAAGCGGGAGAAGACCTTTTTGAACTCGGGACATACCTCGTCGAATTAAGCGTAGGTACCGAATCGAAGGCCGTTGGACAAACCCTTCGTGATCTGGAAGACGCCTGTGACGAGCATGATGTTGCCATTGTCAGCTTGATCCGGGATGGCCAGCACATGCCGAGTTATGCCATGTGGCTGACCGTCGAGGCGGGTGACATTCTACTGATCGAAACCGTAGCCAAGAATTTGGACGGATTCGTCAACGCGCTCGAGTTGAACTACGGCGAAGAGGAGGTCGATGGCGACGACGGCCAGAGCCTTGCGGCCATTCGCGTGCGGCATTCACTTTCAAGTGTCACCGGCAACAATGACGAGGACGCTGACAAAAAACGCGAGGCCAGCGATCTGATCCTTTCTGAAGTCGTGGTTCGACCGGGCGCGACGATCGAAGGGCGCACGGCTGCCGGCGTCCGGCTGCATGACATCTACGGGACCTGGCTGGTTGGATTGTCACGCGAAGGCCGGCGTGTCACCAACCGCGTCCGGCGTATGAACCTCAGAGCCGGCGACGTCCTTTTGCTGCTGGGGCCGGATGAGCGTGTCAAGGCGGCTTCCGATTGGATGGGTACGCTGCCGCTTGCGGCCCGCGGCTTGCAGGTGACCGACGGCACTAAGGCGGTGCTGGCGGCTGGCCTTTTTGCAGTTGCGATTGCACTGGCAAGCGTCGGGCTGATGTACCTGCCGATCGCTCTGGCTGCCCTGACCGTGCTCTACGTCTTGCTCAATATCGTCCCGCTACGCCAACTGTATGAGGCGATTGAATGGCCCGTCGTTGTCCTGATTGGATCATTGATCCCGATTGGCGCTGCACTTCAGACGACTGGTGGAACCGACCTTCTGGTGGCCGGGCTTCTCAGCTTTTCACAAGGACTGCCGCCCTGGGTGATCCTGACGGTCCTGATGGTTGTGACAATGACGCTCTCGGATGTGCTCAATAACACGGCCACCGCGCTGATTGCAGCACCGGTTGCGATCGGCGTCGCGCAGAAGCTCAATGTTAGTCCGGACCCATTTCTGATGGCTGTTGCGATTGCCGCTTCGTGCGCTTTCCTCACGCCCATCGGACACAAGAACAACACGCTGATTATGGGTCCCGGCGGATACCGATTCGGTGATTATTGGAGGATGGGGTTGCCGCTGGAGATCCTCGTCATCGCAATCGCCGTGCCGCTGATCTTGGTGATCTGGCCGTTCTGAACCAAACGACCTTGCATCCGGGCCATGACGGGACTACGGTCCGCCGGTTTCCACGATCGGCGCGCAGGCGCGCGTCACTCCACGCCCTTATGAAAGGACCAGACCCATGGGCTTTGTTTCAGACTCGCTTGGCCGCATTAAGCCGTCCGCCACCATTGCTCTCACTCAAATGGCGCGCGATCTGAAATCGAAGGGCAAAGACGTCATTTCGCTGGCGCTCGGTGAGCCCGATTTCGATACGCCGGATCATATCAAAGAAGCCGCGATCGATGCCATCCGGCGGGGCGAGACCAAATACCCACCCGTGGCCGGAATTGTGCCGCTCCGCGAAGCGATCAGTGCCAAGTTCAAGCGCGAAAACAATCTCGACTACACACCAAACCAGGTGATCGTCGGCACAGGTGGCAAGCAAGTCATCTACAACGCGCTTCTGGCAACCGTAAATCCCGGCGATGAAGTGGTCTGCATTGCGCCTTACTGGGTGAGCTACCCTGATATTGTTACATTGTGCGGCGGCAAGCCGGTCACGGCGATGGCCAACGAGGCCAACAATTTCAAACTGCAGCCCGAGGACCTTGAACGCGCCATTACGCCAAAGACGAAATGGATCATTTTGAACTCGCCGTCGAACCCCAGCGGTGCCGCCTACACGCGCGCGGAGCTCAAGGCGTTAACCGACGTCCTGATGAAACATCCGCATGTCTGGGTGCTGACAGACGACATGTACGAGCATTTGACGTACGGCGACTACGAGTTCGTGACCATCGCAGAAGTCGAGCCGAATCTTTACGATCGCACGATCACCATCAACGGGTTGTCGAAGGCCTACGCCATGACCGGCTGGCGTCTGGGCTATGGTGCCGGTCCACAGCATCTCATCAAGGCCATGGATACACTGCAGGGCCAGCAGACCTCCGGCAACTGTACGATCGCACAGTGGGCCGGCGTCGAAGCCCTCAACGGAACGCAGGAACATCTCAAAGTGTTCCGTGCAACCTTCGAGGAGCGTCGGGATCTTGTCGTATCGATGCTGAACCAAACCCGCGGTATGCGCTGCGCCACGCCTGAAGGGGCATTCTACGTCTACCCGTCGTTCGAAGAGCTGATTGGCAAGACAGCGCCATCCGGCAAGAAAATCGAAACCGACGAAGATTTCGTGATGGAGCTGCTCGACACCGAGGGTGTGGCCGGCGTTCACGGCTCTGCATTCGGGTTGGGGCCGAACATGCGGATCTCCTATGCAACGTCGACCGATCTGTTGAAGGAAGCCTGCGAACGCATCCAGCGCTTTTGTGGCAATTTGGACTAGGCTGAGTTGGTTCGCGAACAGGCAATAGTCACGTCGGTCAATGCGATGCCCTGCAACGCGGCAGCTTTTGGCGCGCGGCACGCATGGGATGCGTTGCGATGG
>JBPCWB010000657.1:0-6236 GCA_051009955.1 Hyphomicrobiaceae bacterium
CGCGACCTGATTGGCCGGCCTGAATGATGACGGGGCGGCCTTGCGGTGTCCTGGGCACCGTGAATGGGCCGCGAGACCGGAACCACTCTCCTTGGTGATCCAGACGCCGCACCAAATCCGGGTCCGCGAATTTGCCGGTTGCCTTGTCGACCAGAAGCGCACCGTCGGACCAGCTATCCCAATGACCGAGAACAACCTCCATGAACTCATCCGCCTTGTCGTAGCGAAGGTCGTGGGGTGGATGCTCCATCTGCCCGAAGTTGCGCGCCTCAGACGAATTCAGGGACGTCACGACATTCCAGGCGACGCGCCCTTTCAGCATGTGGTCCATGGTGGCGAACACCCGCGCCACGTGGAACGGTTCGTAGTAGGTCGTCGAATACGTTGTGCCGAGACCCATGCGCTCGGTCGCCTGGCCCATTACCATGAGCAACGTCGAAGGGTCCATCTTGACGACCCGCACACCATGCTCAACCGCGGCGCGATGATCGTCACCGAGGATGTCCGGCATGGCCAGGCGATCGTCGAAAAACGCGAGGTGAAACTTGCCGGCTTCCAGCGTGCGCGCAATCCGCTGATAGTACTCAGGCGTGAGGAAGTCCGAGTGAGATGCCGGATGACGCCACGAACCGACATAGTTGGAGCAATTCTGCGCCTGCAGAAACCCGATCAGAACCATCTGCCCGCGATCGTCTGCCATGGCCTTCAACCTTCTTTCGCCTGGATCGACCACATCGGCTCCGATCGCCGGCTGTCGCCGCGGCAAATGATGGCCGAACTGCTTGCGGCATTCAAATCAACCGGCTGATGATTAGGCGGCAGATCTCCTGCAACCGCCCGCTGACCCAAGCGTTCAAACCGCGCGGCGGCGGAAGTCACGGATCATTTCACGTGCCGCATTGTGGCCTGGCGCGCCGGTCACGCCTCCTCCTGGATGAGCGCCGGAGCCGCACAAATAAAGCCCTTTCAGCGGAAGGCGATAATCTGCGTGTCCGAGAATAGGACGCAACGAGAACAACTGATCTAACCCAAGTTGACCGTGAAAGATATCGCCGTCGACCAGGCCAAAGCGATCCTCCAGATCACGCGGGCTGAGGGTCTGCCGCGCCAGGATGCTTGCGCGGAAATTCGGCGCATACTTGTTCACAGTATTGATGACCAGGTCGGCGAAACGCTCTTTTTCCAACGGATCTCGCCAACTGCGCGGGGCCGGAAGATGTGGTGCCACGTGCTGCACGAACAAGCTGGCGACATGCTGACCCGACGGTGCCAATGTGTCGTCGATCGTCGACGGAATCAGCATCTCGATAATTGGCTCCTTCGACCAGCCACCTTGTCTGGCGTCGAGATAGGCGCGCTCGAGATACTGCGCACCTGGCCCAATAATGATGCCGGCGCCATGATGGCCCTGTTGCCGGCTGCCTGGTCGACACGTGAAGTCCGGAAGCTCCGAGAGCGCGACGTTCATTCTGAAAGTGCCGGACCCCGACTTGATTGTCGTGAAGCGGCGCTGGATTTGCGGATTGGTGTCTTTGTCGAGGACCAGATCACGGAACAGCAGCTTCGGCGGAACGTTGACAGCCATGGCGCGCGCGCTGACACGCGCGCCCGAGGCAAGGAGAACGGCGGATGCGCGGTCGTCGTCGCATTCGATTCGCGCAACTCTGCTGCTCGTTCGAATTTCGACACCGGCCGCCAATGCCGCTTTCGCCATCGCCTGTGTAATGGCACCCATGCCGCCAACAGCGTGCCCCCAAACACCCGGTTTGCCGTTTACTTCGCCAAAGCAATGATGCAGCAGCACATAGGCGGTGCCGGGTGCCGTCGGTGGAGCAAAGGCACCAACGATGCCATCGAAAGCAAATGCGCCTTTCACCATGTCGCTCTCGAACCACTGGTCGAGAAAATCGATGGCACTCTTGGTGAACAGCGCTGCCAGCGTACGCTGGGATTCAAGATCTTCACGCAGAATACGCCGGCCAAGCCCCGCGGTCTGGATCAGGTCGCGTATGCCGTTGCCGGCATTGGGCGGCGTCTGAAGAACCAGATCGCGCAGCAGACGTGCCGCCCCGTCCAAGGCTTCGCCATAGGCCGGCAGCATCGCGGCATCGCGCTCCGAATAGACCGCGACCGCACGCTGGCGGGACGCCAAATCGTGCCCCATGACCAATCCCGCGCCATCCAGCGTCGGCCAGAAATTCGCGACCGGCCGCTCACGGATTTCGAGGCCGTATTCGTGCAGCGCCAGATCAGAAATCACCTTCGGATTGAGCAGGCTGACGGTGTAGGAGGCGACTGAATTGCGAAAGCCGGGGTGGAACTCTTCCGTCACCGCCGCGCCGCCAACCACATCGTTCTTTTCCAGAACGACGACTTTCAAGCCGGCCTTTGCCAGATATGTCGCGCACACCAGACCATTGTGGCCACCGCCAATGATGGAGACGTCACAATCCGGCGATGTCACAGGCGAGGCGTGTTTCATGCGACCACTTCTCGCCCGGGCTACGGCGATGCGCAAGGCGAATGCCGAAGTTTCGTTGATGCACCGACCCCGGCAATGGTAGGAAGCGCCTGACGAGTAACGCGCCGGAGACCGAGATGACCAATCCACCGCTCTTAATGACTGCCGATCTCATGGAAATGAAAGCTGAACAACTCGATGCTGAGTTCGAGGTTCACCGCTACCATAACACCAGCGATCGTGAAGCCATGTTGGCCGCAGTCGGCGACCGGATCGAGGCAATCGCAGCGGGCGGGCACGCCATCGGTATCGATGCGGCGCTGATCGAGCGCCTGCCACAGTTGAAGATTATCGGGAATTTCGGTGTCGGCTACGACACTGTTGACACGGCTGCCGCCAAGGCCCGCGGCATCATCGTAACAAATACGCCCGAGGTGCTGACGGAAGAAGTTGCAGATACTGCACTTGGACTATTGATTACGACCGTACGTGAATTGAGCCAGGCAGAGCAATATCTGCGTCAGGGCCGTTGGGCCGCCGAGGGCGACTATCGGCTCTCTCCGGCAACTCTCCGCGATCGTAGCATCGGTATCGTTGGCCTTGGTCGTATCGGGAAAGCCATCGCACGGCGATGCGAGGCGTTCGGTTTGCCAATCTCCTATTTCGGCCGCAACGAACAAGCTGACGTTGGCTATACGTATTTCAGCAACATCGTCGACCTTGCGGCGCACGTTGATACCATGATTGTTGTCACGCCCGGCACGGCGGAGACGCAGAATTTGATCAACGCCGAAGTTCTGAGTGCGCTTGGAGAGCGCGGCATCATGATCAATGTCGCGCGCGGATCAGTGGTTGACGAACCGGCTCTCATGGCGGCGCTCCGTAACCGGACAATCTTCGCGGCCGGTCTCGACGTCATGGTCAACGAGCCGAAAATCAATCCAGAGTTAATGGAGATTGAGAATCTTGTGCTGCTGCCGCACGTTGGCTCTGGCTCTGTCTATACGAGGCACGCCATGGGACAACTCGTGGTCGACAATCTTCTCGCCTATAAGGCCGGAACACCACCATTGACGCCGGTTCCGGAAACGCCGTTCAAGTCCTGGTAGGCATTTTGTGGAGCCTTCTCTGACGCCCGCACCGGATCGCATTATGGGAGTCCGGTGCGGATGTCCTGCAGGTCGATTTCGGCAGCGCGGCGCTCTACCGGCGAAACACTCGCGACACCGGGCGCAGAAGTGCGGCAGTCCTGCTCGTCAGCCTGTTGAAATTCGTCTGGTCGATGATGTGGGCCAAGTGTCCCGACAGAAAAGCTAAATTCAGCTCTAACCCCATGAGCAGCGCAGCCTGCGGCAGGTGCGGCGCTGACCATCGCCGCGACATCGAGCGCGGACAAACCTGCAGGTTCGGCAGGAAAATGCCGATATGCAGCCGCGGTACACGCCACCACGCTGAAATCGGCATTGCACAACCGTCTGGCAGTCCCGCTGCGGGTTGATGAGCCCACCTGGTCCGGCCTGGGCAAGAACCTGAGTTGCAGACACAGACCCGATTAATGCCAGTCCTAGAACAATCACTGTTACGCGCATCGCCGCCTCCAACCCGACTGACGGGCCACCTTACCCGTCAGAGTGTCGGACAGCCAGCGCGGGTCTGCAACAGCTTGCTGTGAAGACGATTACCGCGGTTGCGGACCTGTGCCTTGGTGGCCACGTCGCCCACGCCCCGCGCAATTGCTTTTCATATGCTTAATGACACACTTGCGAATTTTCACGCGGCATCCGAGCGATTGTCCGGCGCTCGAAATGCGCTATTCGGCGGCGTCAGCGGCGGTATCCGGCTGTACTTCCGCCATGTAGTCGCGCAACAGGGTTTCGCACACTTTGCCGGGTTGGAAATGGTACTCACCGATTTCCTTGATCGGTGTCACTTCGGCCGCCGTGCCGACCATAAAGCACTCGTTGAAGTCATTGAGTTCGTCCGGCATGATCGTACGGTCGATGACTTTGTACCCGCGTCTTTCGGCGAGTTCCATGACCGTACGCCGCGTGATGCCATCCAGGAAACAGTCAGGCGTCGGCGAGTGCAGTTCGGTTCCCTTGACGAAAAAGATGTTGCCGCTGGTGCATTCCGAAACTCGGCCGCGCCAGTCGAGCATCAACGCCTCGGCATAACCTTCTTTTTCGGCGCGATGTTTTTCCAATGTGCCGATCATGTAGAGGCCGGTTGCCTTGGTCTTGGCGGGGGCTGTCGCCGGGTCTGGCCGGCGGTACTTTGCCCAAGTCACGCGGATGCCACGTAGCCGCTCCTCGACCGGGAAATAGGAGCCCCAATCCCATGCCGCGATCGCAAGATTTATCTTTGTCGCCTGTGCGGAGACACCCATCATTTCGCTACCGCGCCAAGCCACGGGACGGACATAGCAATCGACCAGATTGTTCGCCTTGACGACCTGGTTGCAGGCCGCATCGATTTCATCGGCTGTGTAGGGGATCTCGAAGTCAAGGACCTGGGCCCCTTCGATCAGACGCTCAGTATGTTCGCGCAGTTTGAAGATCACGCCATTGTACGCACGTTCGCCTTCGAACACGGCGCTCGCGTAATGCAGACCATGGCTGAGCACGTGCAGATTGGCATCCCGCCACGGCACCAGTTCGCCGTTAAACCAAATGAGGCCATCGCGATCATCATAGGGAATTAAATCCGGCATTGCGTGGTACCTCCCACAACTTGGTTCCGGTCAGCCCAATCGTGCTGCTTAGTCTTGACCTGCAACCTGAACACCTGGAGCAGGGCGCTTGCGCAATGCCACCCAAAATGGCAATCGCGAGCGAAATAGCTTGCCACGCCTATCAACACGCGCCAAATATGTCAACATGGCTGACATAAATTCGAATGCCGAACATCTGGCCGACGAACTTCGCGACCTGCCGACGTCATCGGTGACAGTGCCGGCCGCTGCTAATGCCGATGATGATCTGATCACATTCGTCGAGCTGTTGTTCTTCGCCTACCGCGATTTCACCGGCGAACCCGACGCCCTGTTGGACGATTACGGGTTCGGGCGCGCCCACCACCGGGTTCTACATTTCGTTCACCGTAATCCAGGCCTGTGCGTCGCCGACCTCCTCGACATCCTGAAGATCACAAAGCAAAGCCTGGCTCCGGTTCTGAAACAGTTGATCGACCAAGGCTTTGTCGTACAACAGGCGGGCGCCTCAGACCGCCGCCAGCGGCTGCTGTACGTCACCGAAAAGGGCGCATCCCTTGCCCAGCAGCTCGCGAAGCTGCAGATTGCGCGCATCAAGAGTGCTCTCGCAGCTGCGGGACCGGATGCCAGCGAAGCCGTGTCAAAGTTTCTGCTCGCCGTGGTTTCGACCGAAGACCGTGCCACAGTATCCGACTTGATCGTCCAGAGCCGTTTGCGGGACGGCACAGAGAGTTAGGATGGCCCATGCAAGCTCCTGAGCAGAATGCCAGCCGCGCGTCACTGCCCGACAACGCTCCCCACGCCCTGGTGGTCGACGATGATCAGCGAATTCGAGATCTCTTGACACGCTACCTCGTCAGCAGCTGCTTCCGGGTGACGCCAGCGGCGGATGCCGCCGCCGCGCGCGCGGCTATGAAGGGGCTGGCTTTCGACGTTATCGTGCTGGATGTCATGATGCCGGGCGAAAACGGTCTGGAGTTGGCCAGCAGTCTGAAGGCGGAATCCGATATACCGATTTGCATGCTGACGGCCCAGTCAGATGCAGATGCTCGCATCAAAGGCCTG
>JBPCWB010000658.1:0-4531 GCA_051009955.1 Hyphomicrobiaceae bacterium
GACATTGGCGATCATCACATCGGCGCCGCTGCCGCGCCGTACGCCGTAGCCATGCCCACCGGTGGGCAGCCCATCGATGATCAACCGATCATCGCCAGCCATTGCCGCTGCGGTGTTGAAGACATGATAGATTGGGTAGACAATCGCCGAGCCGTCTTGATCGAAGTAGGGCTGCGGATCATCCTGCGTCTGGTAGGCGATGCCGAACGGTCCGCAAGGTGCAGCTAGGCACAGCGCTTCGACGCATCCGCCAGCCGTTGCCGACAGCGCACCGACGGCCCAAGCCGCTGCAAAGAGTCCCCGCTGCCTTGGATCGACCTTGGCCATGGTCTGGCGGACCTGATCGGGGTTGTCGGCGACCGCCGCCCCGTACGGATTTGACCGCATTCCGATCGATACCAGCCCCAGTCGGTACGGCTTGCCGCCGCTCAGCGCTTCAGCGCTATCGAAGATCTGCGGCAGGGCTTCGAGCGTTTCGCGCACCGAGAGATCGTCGCCCGCATGCACGATCGCTGTCGAGCCGTGACTGACAAAGTCGCACAACGTTGGATCGGGGGGGCACCGATTGAACTCCGTGAAATTGGTCAGCATGCCGCCGCCGATCAAAGCGTCCGGAAACGCTTCACGTGCTGCCTGCACGACGTCCGACGGGATTGGTCCGTCGGGCCATGGTCCGCTTGGCTGATGGCTGGCGAGATAGGACGCGCGCAAGGCCAGCACCCGCGCAGGCCTGATGCTCTGCTTTGCAAGTTGGCCGGCCAAGGTCTGCAGAGCCTCCAGCGGCGCAGCCTCGTTCTGGAGCACGACTTCGAGGTCGACACTGACGCCGAGTGCCGTGGACAATGCTGCAAGATCATCAAGGATCTGCGGATCGATCGGGAGCGAAAGTCTCGCAGCGACGTGGTTGGTGCCGCAGGTTTCGGCAAGACGACCCGCCTCTCCGCTTTCCAGCCAGTCCGGCTCGACTGCGAGACCGATCTCGGGAGCGACGCCATTGCCTGGCGCGAGAGATATTTCCGCGGAGCGTGACGCGGCAGCAGATTGCGTATCGCCCGCGACGGTGATGTCGATCGATTGCGTTCGGCTTTCGCCTTTTGCGATCTCGTAGGTGAACGGAAAGACAAGCGGCACGCAATAGGTTTTGTAGGAGGCGTCCGACCAGTTGCGTTGATCCTCCATTTCGAAAACCTCGCCGTCGAAAGCCATGTCGACCGTTGCCCCATTCCGCGAATGGCGCAGGCCGACAATGTCCATCACGGGTTGGCCCGGGGAGATCAGCCTTGGAAACTCGGTTTCCTCTACCACACCATCCGAATGCGTGACCGACAGCGGCGAGCCTGCAACGCCGGCGATCGGGTGCAGAACCGTAATTCCGGCCCGGTTTGTGGCGAAGTTTTCGGTCGCGTGCATGGTCAGCTCGGCACGCAGGCTTCCGTCGTCCGACGCCTCGACGCCGAGTTCACATTCGAGCGCGCCGTCAGCGACGGTAAAACTCAGTGAAAAGGACAGCGTTGCCTCGTCTAAGCCCACGGATTCTTCCGTGATTTGGGGAGTGAGGGTTCCCCAATTACGATCACGTATCGGCCAGGCGATGGCGCGTACCAGCTCGACATCATTCCAACAGATCCGACGGATGGCCTCGCGTCCGAGCAGGATCGACAGAGGTCCAAGCGCGATTTCGCGCAGCGGTTCCACCTTCTCCCCAGTGCCAAACAACTTGACCAGTTCGTCCGGTGTGGCCACGCAGGACTCCCATACCTGTATGTATTTTGGATTGATGATTATACCAGTTGATGGCGGAGGTCAACGGCGGGGATTTGGCGCGCGCTGCGAAATTGCTACTGAGTGCGCGAGCCTATTCCGGTCCCGCGGCCTTGCAATTATGCGGGCTGCAGTCCGCCGATGTTCATTGCAGAAGTCGTGTCGATAGACGATTGGCTGACGTCGTTGCCATCAAGGCTGTTGGTCGGACTGATGGCTTTGATGATAAAGTGCGTTGGCGCGATAAAGATGGTCGGCCATGGCTTTACCCGCAGCGTCGGAATCCCGATCGGCAATCGCCTGCAGAATGCCGCGGTGTTCCGCGATGGTCAGCTTTTCGAGGCCGGGTTGGCGGACGAGGTCGACGTGAAACTGGGCCAGCCAGCCGAACAGCGCTTCGCTCAATGATGCGAAAATCGGGTTCCCGGAAATCGCCGATATGGCCCGGTGGAATTCCCCGTCACACTGGAGAAAACGTTCGCTGTTGGTGCTGGCGGCCTCCTGCTCGTCGATAATGCGCGCGAGTCGGACCATATCGCTTTGTGCACGTTTCTTTGCAGCAATGCGCGCCATCTGGGTCTCAAACGTAGCGCGGGCCTCCTTCAAATGCTCGAGGTTTGCGGGCGAATGCATGAGGAGGTGACGCATGGATTCGCTCATCTGCTCAACCATGCGGGTCAGCGACGGCTCGGCGACGCGCGGCCGTTCTCCGTGCTTGATCTCGATGAGCCCCATCCGCTCCAGGTTTTGCATTGCTTCCCGGATCGCGGGGCGACCGACCTCATAGGTGCGCATCAGCTCGCGCTCGGACGGCAGCAGATCTCCCGGTGCGCAGTCGGAACGGCGGATCAACTCCAGCAATCGGTCCTGGACATCGTCAGACAGTTTACGACGCCGGATGGGCTTGATCTTGGCACTGGTCATACCTCTTATTTGTCGCTTCGCAGAAAAAAGGCAAGGCTTCTTGTGCAATTGTCCTTATCGTCCGGGGCGCAACCAGACGCCAGAAGAGCGACAGCCACCCCCTAGTTGTGGCCGTTGCGGCAAGCCCGGCTAACATTCCGAGAGAGGTATCGGGCGGAGCACCTGAATCCTGCGCTGCCAGCGTTGACCAAACGAACTGTTGATTGCGACAGTGGGCTTCCAAGCCTGTTTGATGCCGCCCGATGCGGCCGCTTACATCTCTAGGCCGACACGCTTAGATTCCAGTTTGGCCCTGGCGAGCACTGAAAATGCGATTGATAATGCGTCCCTCGTGTCGCACAGCTATTCGACCAACCCCGCAACTCGCGCGGTCCACCGAGGGGGTTGTGCATTGGGCAAGTCGTATCTGCGACGCGTGCCCATTCGATCGGTGATGTTGCAATGGAATTCAAGCTCAATCGATAAAACGGAAAGGGCGGCTGATTGACAGAGAATATCAGCTTCCGGGAGCGTTGCAGACGACCGTGTAATGGATGCTGAATGGCCTGCGCTACTAATTGCAAATTCCTGCCTTTATCAATGCGACCGTGTGGTCGATCGGGTGCGGTGTGTGGGTCCGTTCCGGACACGGGCGTTCGCTGGTGTGATGGCCTTGATTGAACTTCGGCAGGCGCCTGGCGATTGGTCACGCGCCATGGTCAGGTCGCACGCCGCCGATCGCAGCTGTCACCTGCGCCGCCGCCCGCTTGACGAGGGGACCATATTCCGACAGCCGTTCATCGGTCATCCTGACGGTTGGGCCTGAAATGGAAAGACCTGCCACGGCCTCGCCATGAGCGTTGAAGATGGGCGCAGCAATGCAGCGCATGCCGACGGTGCGCTCCTCGTCATCGACCGACCAGCCGCGCCTTTGGGATGTCGTCAAATCGTCGAACAGGGCGTCGGGCGTTGACAGCGTCTTTGGTGTGAAGGTCTGCAGGCCCTTGGCGTGCAGTATCCTCTCGACCTCTTCCCGCGACATCTCGGCCAATAGCGCCTTGCCAATGCCCGAGGCGTGCATCGGTCCGCGCGTTCCGGGCCGGAAGAAGGCGCGAATCTCCTGATGGGTTTCGACCTGGGACAGAAAAACGACGTCGCCGTCATCGGCGTTGGCCATGTTTGCCGTTTCGCCCGTGACGGTCATCAGTTCGCGCATGACGTCGCGCCCGGCTTCGACAACCTTTGTACGACGGACAAATGAACTGCCAATGCGAAACGACTCCACGCCGACCATCCAGTTCTGGGTTGTCTCGTCGAAGTCGACGACATCGTGTTGCTGCATGGTCATGAGTAAACGGTGTGCCGTTGACGGCGCCATGCCGCTGCGCAGGGCGATCTCGGTGAGCTTCGCTTGGTCGACTTCCGACAGTAGCTTCAGAATTTCGAGTGCCCGATCGAGGGCCTGAACAGTTGCACCTTGCTTGGCAGCATTGGCGGCGCGCGGACGCCCCCGCGTGCGCTTGTAGTCGATCTCCGTTGCCATCGTCTCGTCCTCCGGCTATGTGACGGGTAGATCACCCTAAGCCATTTTGGAAAAATCTTCCATAAACATTTCTTGTAAGCCGTATGAAATAAATTTAACTTATATATATCAATATGTTGTGTGAATATATACCAAACGGAAATATTTTTTCGAAAAAATTGTGAGGCGGCGACGGACGGACTAGGATGCTGTCAATACAAGAGCACAGGAACAACCAGACAGGAGGTTACGTCATGACGGGTCAGAATCCGGTCTTCATTCCCGGCCCAACGAATATTCCCGATCGCCTGCGGTATGCCATGAGCATCCAAACAACCGACCATC
>JBPCWB010000659.1:0-7614 GCA_051009955.1 Hyphomicrobiaceae bacterium
GTAACGCTATGGGCTAGCGGGGAGATTTTGGCGTCAAATTGGGCGCCGAGCCGTACCAGGATCTGTGACCGTGAGATGTCCAGGAGACCATGACAAAGATACAGACCGACGGCCAGAAGTGAGAGACCGAGCAGAGTTGGAATACTCTGACTGGTCAGGGCGCGATCATAGATCTGCAGCATGTAGAGTGCGCCGGTTAAGGCAAGTAGGTTGAGCACACCCGACAAAATAAAAATAAAGCCGATGGTAAAGCGCAGATTTGAAAACGCGTCTTTCGGTGAGTTATGCCGCGTCGACCTGCTGCTAACTGATCGGCCTCGCATATGTACGCCCCATTTACTTAAATTTATCGATACATATTCCACTGGAAGACCCAGGGAAAGTCAAGCAACTCAACTCTCTCTGGGTTATTTTTCGTGTTGAACTTCAACAGCCATTAGTGAGGCAGTGCAATCGTGCCACTTACATGCCGTTGAAGTCCGTCGGATCGAGGTCAGACTTGCCGCTGACCCGAATTGTAAAGTCTGCTGCACCGTCTCCATCAACATAGCCGTCAACCAAGAGATCGCCGTCCTGTGATCGGATGATCAACTGGCCGGTGCCGTTGAATGTCGGATCTCCCGCTGTCACGATGTCGAACGTATCATTGGCAAGCCCGAGGTCAGCCGCGAGCCCTGAGAGGTCGATCGTATCTCCCGGTTCGAAGTCCGTGATGTGATCGCCATCGGCTGCTGCCGCGGAATTGAAGACGAACGAGTCTTCGCCGACGCCACCGGTGAGTATGTTGGCGGAGTCGTTGGCAATGATGGTGTCATCGCCGAAGCCGGTGGCTGCGTTCTCGAAGCCACTGATCGCGTCATCACCCGACTGGGAGCTGCTGGCGCGACCAATATTCAGGTCCACCGTCGCTTTCGCCGTGATACCGGACATGTCATAGGTGTCGACGCCGTCGCCGCCGACGTAGACGTCATTGCCGTCGCCAAACGTTGCGATGGCCGTGTCGTTGCCCGAACCGAGCTGAACGACGTCAACGCCGCCGCCTGCATCGACCCAGTCGTCGCCGTCGCCGCTCAGGATCATATCGGCACCATCGCCGCCTAGGATGATGTCATTGCCAGGGCCGGCGATAATCGTATCGTCGCCGTCATTGCCAATGAGGAGGTCGTTGCCGAGACCGCCCACGAGCTGATCACTGCCATCACCACCCGCGACGGTGTCATCTCCGTCGCCCGCCATCAATGTATCGTCGGCACCGTTGCCGGTCATCATGTCGTTCGACATGCCGCCAATCAGCATATTGCTGGTGTCGTCGCCGATGATGGTTTGCGGAGTATCAGCGGTGTCGTTGCCTGAACCGCCACTGCCGCTGTCACCGTCACCGGAGTCATCGCCGTCACCGGAATCATCGCTATCACCGGTATCATCACCGTCGCCCGTGTCGTCGCCATCACCGGTGTCGTCACCATCACCCGTATCGTCACCGTCGTCGTCAACCTCGTAGGTGAAGATATCTTCAGGTAGGCCGTCGATGCCGGTGTTGCGCGCGATGATATCGGCGAACGTCTGATCTTCCACCTGCTGGTAGAAGTCAAAGTCGTCAACGCGGTCGAGGTAGTAGAACCGATCGCCTTCCTGCAGCCGGTCAAACTGCTCATGCAGGATGACCCAGAACGTCGAGCCGACCATGCCGCCATTGACATGCTCTTCGGCCAGACCTCCGACCCACAGATCGACCCGGTCGATGCCACGAACGGTGTCGTTGTTTGCACCGGTGAGTTCGATATCCGGGTTGGCAGCCTGGAAACCTGCGATTTCGGTCTGTGCCAGGACCAGATCAGGGTACGCGGCAATGAACTGAGCAATAACAGCAGCACTCAGGCCGTTGCGGACGCGGAAGTCCTCCCAGGAGCTGTAAGGCGTGAAGTCGTTGCCCGACAACTCGATCGCTTCCTTGACGTATGGATCGTCCGACTTCATCAGATCCGCACGTACCTGGTTGAGTGTGCCAAGCCCGACGTCCCAACCACGGGCCACATTGAACGCGAAGAGGTCGGCGCGCACTCTGACGAGATCATCGCGAACCGCGTCGACGAGATTGTAGTCGACTTCCTCTGCCGGCTGATAGGCAATTCCTTCAATGATCGAGTTCACGCCATACTGTTCGTAACCCGGTTGCGGGACATAGCCTGGTGGTAGTGCGCCCGGGAAGGCCTCCGCGTCATTCGTTGGATTGAGGAAGACGTCCGTCAGCGGGACCTGCTTGGGCTGACCGTTCTCCATGATGGTCATGGTTTCACTGATCAGCGAGTGACCGAAGCGATAGGCCGCTGCGGCGAACTCATGCGAGATGCGGGCATCGACGGCCGGGTTATAGTCGTCATGACCGTGTTCGCCGCTGCCTTTCAGGCCACCGAGGAGGACATCGGCGAACTCGTCGAAGACGACCCGCTGATACTCGCTCTCATTGATGATCTTGGCGGCTTGGAAGGCTTCTTCGTCCGTGCCGTTGAAGCCGGAGTCCAGCAACTTATCGACGTGAAAATTGTGGTTCCGTGCCCAGATCGTGTGCATCGACGTGAGGGCAACGTTCTCGTTCGTCCGCAGATCGCCAGCCACATAGTGGTCGAGCAGGTTGATGAACGGATTCGCATCGCCGACCAGTGTGAAGCCACTTTCCATGAAGTTGGCGTTTATGAACGGCACCATGTCTTCATTGATGTCACCATGCATGTCGACCAGGGTACCCATCGCCATCGTACCCGGATCGTCGAGGTCGGGCAGATACGAGAGATTGGTGAAGTAGTCCTGGAATGACATCTCCTGATTGGGAGCCGTGCTTCCCGGAACTCCGACGAACATCGTGTCGTTGTTCCAGTGATGGAGGATGAGCTCGCGGAGTGTCGGCAGCAGTTTGTATTCCGGACTTGATGGATCGACGGCGCCCGAAAGGAGTTTGGCGCCGGCATAACCATCCGAACCAGTGTCACGCAGGAACTGCCCAACGAGCTCGTTCGAACCATAGGCTTGGTTCTGATCGACGAACGGTGAAGCCTTGTTCAGATGTTGTGGGACATCGCCGTCCATGTGATCGACGCTGCCGCGGGTCAGATCGAGGAAGTTACCCGTACCTGGCGGTCCTTGCACATCCTCACCATCAATGAAGATAGTGCCGTTGCCGCCTTTCGGCAGGAAGTCCAATCCGTGATCGAAGTACTGACCGAAGGCCATGAAGAAGATGTTGGCATCTTCGGCGTTCTTCGGGAGATCGGATTCCTGAGTGCCGAGGTGGTCACTGATCACGCGCGGGTCGAGACCATTGAAGATCGGATTGACGTCATTGTTGCCATTGGCAGCATTGTATTCGCCATACCGTGCATCAGTAAGCCGGATGAAGGGTTCGTCAGCCGAACCATAGTGCGGGTTGACGACATTGTTGCCGGTTCCTTCCAGATCACGGATTCCGGTTGCATGATCTTCTGCGAGATTCGACGGCAGACCGCGGACGAGATTCTTGAGCTCGGCCATGTCCTGCGGAGTATAGGCCGCGGGATCCGCCACGATCGAAGACGTGCCGTCAGAGTTGTTGATCAGCATTGTGCCAGGGGCAAGATCGATCACGTCCTGCGGTCTAATCTCTCCAATGATCGTGTCCTCACCACCATTCGAGCGGAAATGAATGCGGTGGTCAGACGTGAGCTGGGTCAGATCAAGCGTGTCATTGCCTTCCGAACCGTTGATGGTGATTGTATTTGTGAAGAGCGTCGAGGCCGAGAAGTCGCCATGCGGGGTGTAAGTATCTGTGCCTGCCCCTCCGTTGATAACGATTTCTTCGATATTGCGGAGTTCGGCAATCACATCTGCATCCGTCATGCCATTCCGCGTCACGACGATTTGGGTGTTATTGGCAAACGAGATGCCGGCCAGAGTTGCCTCAGCAGCAGAGAAGATATGGAAATCTTCGTCGCTGTCATTGCCATTGACAACAAATGTGTCGCCGGCGACGCCCTGGCCATTGCCTCTGACATCATCGCGACCATCATCCTGGAAGCCTGGGACATTGGCATTCCAGATGATTGTATCGTCACCGGGACCACCACGAATGATATCGTTGCCCAGGCCACCGATCAGAATGTCGTTGCCGCCCTGACCGCGAATATCATCGTCGCCAGCTTGACCGATGACCGTGTCGTTGCCACCACCAGCGCGAAGCTGTTGTGCGGCATTGCCTGCATCATCCCCAGCCGTTCCGATGATGATGTCATCACCGGCCGTTGGCGCATCGTCCTCCTCTACCGCCGCGCGCGCTGCTTCGAGAGAAAGTGTCTGATCAGCAAATTGAAACTGCTCGATGTTGATTGCGGCGTCTTCGGTTCCAGCCGCATCGTCGACGACCTCCAGGTTGCCTTCTGGATCGAAGGTCAGCGTGAAGTCGGCGAGGTCGCCTCCGAATACCGCAGTATCAAAGCCCGTACCGCCGTCGAGAATGTTGTTGCCGGAACCGCCAATCAGGGTGTCATTGCCGGCGAGACCAAAGATTTCGTCATCACCGCCAAGGCCCGAGATGATGTCCCCATTGATGGTGCCGATGAGCACGTCATCACCAGGCGTGCCCGGCGCAACGACGATGGGTGCGACTTGCTCGGTTGGTGGCGAAGCCACGGTTTCAATGACACCATCGCCGTCGTTGAAGCGCGCGACGACACGAAGCGCGAAGCCCTCGGCTTCCGGTGGCACCGTAATGACTTCGCCCGTCAGCGGACCTTCTTCGCCCGATGCATTGATAATGAGCAGGTCGATGAAATCACCGGCTCCCGGCGTCTGCTCAGCCTGCCAGGTGAACGAGAAGATCGCATCGGCCGGAATGCCGTCGGCATCCGCGATGTCGCCGCGGGTCGCCCTAAGCTGTTGGCCTAAGAACACGTCAGATGTTGGAATACCCGAGACGTGGTCCAGAATTTCCGGTGCACCCGTCGCGAGTTCATTGGCATTATCGACCAGATTCACGGACTGATCCGTGAAGATCAGCCGTTCGATGTTGCGCAGCAGGTCGACGCCGTCAGTTCCGACGCCGTCGGCGACTGTGATGAAGCCGTCGCCGTCACCATCACCGATGACGCCTGGCGCTATCTCTTCGACGGCGTAGTTGGCGCGGTTTCCTGCGAACTCGGCCGTGTCGAAGTCGGTGTTTCCGGGCAGGGCTTCGTCGACGATTTCGCGGATGATCTCGATGTTGCCCGGGTTCACCACACGGTTGAACACGGTGTCGTCGAGGTGGTTGAATCCGCCGAGCATTATCGGAATGGGCTCGCCTGCGCCATCAAGAACGAGCGAACCATTGGCATCAACCTGGTAGAGTTGGCCTTCCATGCTGAAGGCCGTGGCCTGGTTGCCGCCACCGTCGGTGGCCAGCAGGCGGACCTGCAGTTTGAGATCGCCGTCGATGATATCATCGCCGCCGCGGCCCTGGATCAGGTCGGAACCGGCACCGCCGAGGATGATGTCGCCTTCGCCCCATTCCGTGACGGTCGAATCGAAGATCGCATCGGCGTCGAACAGGCCGCCATTGTCACCTTCGCGGAGGCCGCGGATCTGCTCGAACCGGTCGTCGCCCGTCAGCACCGAGTTATTGCCGTTATTGAGCGCCTCCATGAAGATTCGGTCTTCGTCGTCACCGCGCAGGATGTCGTTGCCGCGGCCGCCCGAGAGACCTTCGACCGAGTCGAAGCGATCCATGATCGAAACGTTCGATGGCGGGATCGGCGCTTCGTCGAACGCTCGGAGCAGCATGTCGACGTTGACGCCCTGGTCGACATGCATGTAGGTCGCCCAGTCGAAGCCGTTGAGGCCTTCGAAGCGCTGTATGCCGTCCGCGCCTTCCATGATGTCGTCGCCGCCCTCGGAATCGTAGTCGTCATCGCCGAGGCCGGAGAGCATGACGTCGTGGCCGCCGGCCGTCGAGTTCAGGAATGGATCGCCATTGTCGCCCTGCATGAGGTTGTTGCCGCCGCCGCCTTCGAGCCAGTCGTCGCCTTCGTTGCCGAAGATGAGATTGGTTTCGGTGCCGGCATTGATGAAGTCGTTGCCGAGGCCGCCGAAGGTTTCGGCAAGATCCGGGCCCTGGAGGATGAAATCGGAGCCGCCACCGCCGAGGATCAGCGACTCACCGCCGCCGGCAAAGATGGCGTCGTTGCCGGCTTGACCCTGGATGTTGTTCGGGCCGCCGATGTCAGTGAGGACATCGTCGCCGTCGCCGCCGAGCAGGATGTCCGCGCCGTCGCCGCCTTCGATGTCGTCATCGCCGCCGTCACCCCAGATGGTATCGTCGCCGATGCCGCCGATCAACGTGTCGGCCTGATCGGTTCCGCCGAGAACGACATGGTCGCCACCGGTGTACTGCAGGTAGTTGCCGGACGAGCCGTCGGGATTGTCGCGGATCACCAGGGCGTTTGTGCCAATATCCAGGAACGGA
Source organism: Hyphomicrobiaceae bacterium (assembly GCA_051009955.1). Lineage (GTDB taxonomy): Bacteria > Pseudomonadota > Alphaproteobacteria > Rhizobiales > Hyphomicrobiaceae > Tectiglobus. Next base: position 6,470 of record JBPCWB010000659.1, read on the forward strand.
TTGAGCTCACCCGGAGCTCCATCACCGGTCGGGTCGGCCCGACCGGGGTCGTTCGGACCCGTTGAGCCAAGCCCAGTCACCTGCCTGGTTTCGTCGACTTCAAGGATCCAGGCCGGGGTCGAGAAGATGTCGCCCGGCAGGTGGTCGGCGCCGAAATCACCAATGTCCGTGTTGCGGACGATCATGTTGGCGAATGAGTTCTGCTCGAGCTGGCTGATGAAGTTGAGGCCGGCGGTGCGGCCGAGGTAGTAGAACCGGTCGCCGTCCTGGAGGTCTTCCAACTGCTGCTCGAAGACGAAGTTGAAGGTCGAGCCGAGCATGCCGCCGAACGGCTCGATGGCTTCGGCGAGACCGCCGATCCAGAAGTCGACCAGGTTGAGGCCGGTTTCGCCATTGGCACCACCTGGTGCCCAATCGCCGGTCGAGTTGAGGAAGGCGAGGCGGTCGCCCGGCGTCACGATCGTGCGGGCTCCTTGTCCGTCGCCGAAGTCTCCTTGCTGGTTGACACCTGTTGAGATGGCCAACGCCGCGGCGCGCTTGCCCTCGATCGTGGTCTCGGCCGTGATCAGACTGTGCTGGCCATAAGACGCAATGAAGTTGACGATCGAGGCGCCGCCGTTCTTCAGATTGAGGGCGAAGTCGACCCAGCTGTCATAGGGCTTGAGCTTGGTGTCGCCGGTGCCTTCGTAGAACTGGGCGCGGGCGTCGTTCAAGGTCGGTATGCCGGTGTCGCGGCCACGGGCCAGGTTGATGGCGGCCAGGTCGAGCGGCAGGCCAAGCAGATTGTTGCGCAAGGCTTCGGTGACGAACTCGTCGATCTCGTTGCCCGGTTGGCGCGTCAGGCCGCGCACCAGGGCACCGGCGGCGGCAGCCGAGTCCTGTGCGGCGACATCGCCCGGCAGGACGTTGCCGTCGCTATCCACGAGTTGATTGAAGCCGAACGGATTGAGAAACGCCTCGATCAGGCCAACTTCGGTGAGGTTGCCGTTGGGGTCCATCAACGGCACGTTCTCGGTCAGCATCGAGTGGCCGAAGCGATAGACGGTATGCGCGAATTCGGCAACGATCGAGGCATCGATGGACGTCTCGTAGCTCGCGAAGATGTCGACCAGCGGCTGCACCTTGCGCGCGAATTCCTCGAACAC
>JBPCWB010000660.1:0-2711 GCA_051009955.1 Hyphomicrobiaceae bacterium
CTCGGTGATATTCACAACCTCGGTCGCGTAGAATCGAAATGACACGGCAAACAGAATATCGCCGGGCTGAATGACCTTCGCTATGTGGGTGGCAAGACCACCGCTGGCATCCAGCAGTACGGTCCGCCGCCCGATCATCGTCAGCACATATCGCATGAGATTGACGATGGGCTCTGAACGCAGCTGACCGAGCAGATATATCGTCTCAGCACGGCTTAGCAGTTCAATCGCCTCCTCAAGGTCGTTCTCCGGAATGCTTTCCATCAGATCCTCGATTGAAGCAATGTCGCGCAGCGCGACTTCGCGCAGATGGCCCCGCGCACCGGATATGGTGCGTTCCTCAATTTCCGATCGCAACCGCTTGGCGCGCGCCTCGAATCCTGGTGCGGCCGTGACCAGACGCTGTTGGAACAACTCCTGAAGATCGCGGAACCCCGAAAAACCAAAAAACTGCGCGAAACGCACGAGACTGGACGCATGCACGCCGCACTTCTTGGCCAGCGAATTCACCGAGCCAACCGCCATTTCGTTGGGATACTGCGTAATGAATTCAGCGATCAGCTTGTTGGTCCGGCTCATCGCCAAATGATGCTCGTGCACCAGACGGATCAGCGCCTCGTATTCAACCGGGGGTGGCTCTCTATCCACGATTGCGCTCCAATTCGCAAGAAACTGATCGTTTTTTTGATTTTTGCAATTATAGCTGCAAAGTTGCATCAAGTCAGTAAATGAGGCGTGCGAGGCCCTAAGCATGCATCCCGGACCGACGGGCGGACCAGCTCTTGGGCGTCTCGTCGCCGGTTTAACCAGGGTCGCTTCCAATGCGGATCGGTCGCTCGACAAACTCTGGTCCGAAGCACAACGTGATGGACCGGTTCACACGGCAAACGTTTGCAAGGAGAGGCTACTAATGCTGCGCAACATTCCGTCCATTCTGTCGCCCGATCTCTTACATGCATTGCGCGCCATGGGGCATGGCGATGAAATCGTCATCGCAGATGCCAATTTCCCGGCGGCAAGCTCGGGGCCGCGCTGCATCCGGCTCGACGGAGTTTTGGCAACTGAGGCACTGAAAGCGATCCTGTCGGTGATGCCGCTCGACACGTTTGTTGCAGACCCGGTGTTAACGATGCAGGTCGTTGACGACCCATCGGCGGTACCGGACATCGTGGCGGCATTCCAAACCATCATCAACGAGACGGCAGACAACGCCGCCCAAATCTCGAGTTTGGAGCGCTTTGAGTTCTATGACCGCGCCCGATCGGCATTTGCCATCGTCCAGACCGGCGAGAACCGGCTCTATGGCAACGTCATAGTGAAGAAGGGGATCATCGCGCCATGAAGCTCGATGCGCATCAGCATTTTTGGAAGACCGCACGGTCTGACTACGGCTGGCTGACACCTGAATCTGGCGTTCTCTACCGTGACTATCTCCCCGCAGATTTGGAGCCTCTCCTGAACACCACGGCGATCGACGGGACGATATTGGTACAGGCCGCGCCAACAGTCGCCGAAACACACTTCATGCTGTCGCTGGCAGCCGAGAACGCATTCATTAAAGGTGTTGTCGGGTGGGTCGACTTTGAAAGTCCTTCGGCGGCCGAAACAGTTGCCGATCTTGCGGCACATCGCGACCTCAGGGGCTTGCGTCCCATGATCCAGGACATTCCCGACACGAACTGGATGTTGCGCGAGGACCTCAACCCCGCGTTCGAGGCGCTCATCGAGCATGACCTTGCCTTTGACGCATTGACCTATCCGCATCACCTCAAAAACCTGACGCGGCTTCTCGAGCGCTATCCTGAGATGCGCACGATCATCGACCACGGTTCGAAGCCTCAGATTCGCGATGGTGCGTTCGACAGCTGGGCCGCCGATATGAAGACTCTCGCGCAAAACACCGGCGCATACTGCAAGGTATCCGGATTGGTGACGGAAGCAGCGTCGGATTGGACGGTGTCAGACCTTCAACCCTATGTCAGCCATTTGTTGGAGACGTTCGGACCTCACCGGCTGGTCTGGGGTAGCGACTGGCCGGTTTGCCTGCTTGCCGCCCGCTACGATGAATGGTTTGACGCTGCACAAGCCCTGATCGGCCAAGACGAAACCGTGAGTGCTGCTGTGTTCGGTGGCAACGCCAGCGACTTCTACCGGCTGGCCGGGTCGCCTCGGACGCCGGCGACGGTCGACTGATCTCGCGGGTGAAGGACGGCAGTGTCAGGCGGCACAATAGGGCGAGGACAAGTTGCCCCGATATGGATAGCTCAGCTCAGCTGCGACAGCGCAGTTGGCCCGAATCTCGCCACCACTAAGCATCGAGATAAGCCTTTTGTCCTGGCCGCAGCGCCAGGAATGAAAATCCGCAACTCACAACAGCCCAAGGGCAATCGGAATCACAAAGATACAAATGAGGCCGACCAGAATGAGTCCCATTCGGCTCAACCATGCCCAGGTACCAATCAGCCCGTACGAAAGCGCAGCCAGACCGACAAACAGTTGCATGGCAGCGACAAGAGCCATTGCCGGTTGCGTTTCAAGACCAACGATCGCCGGATTTGCGATCATAGCGAGCGGAATGACATAGAGGCCGATCCCCAGCGCCATGGCCGAGAACGCGACACGCAACCAATTCGCCCCGACCATTCCGGCAGCAATAAACACGGCGCCACAAACCGGCGGCGTAATTGTCGAGAGCAGCGCGAACCAGAACA
>JBPCWB010000661.1:0-5811 GCA_051009955.1 Hyphomicrobiaceae bacterium
GTCCAGAGGCTTTTGATCTTCGGGTGTTCGTTGGCGGCCGCGTTCATCTTGACCGGCTCTATCAGAGTCCGGACGGCATCGAGCTCAAGATGAAGGGCGATGTTGAGGAAGGCGGATTACGTCTGTCGTTCGAGCTGCAGTTCGAAAAGATAGCTAACCGCTGGAAGATGTCCGTCATGACGTTTGATCTTCGCAAACGTGACGGCGCCGAGGGCTACCGTCCAGCATCGCGCCGCGACTAGATGTGAAGCTTCAAGAGCCTGTTCCTGGCTAGAGCGGTCGGACGAGTGTACGGTTGCATCAATTGGCTCAAAGCCCGCCATGCTTGCAGAGCGTCGCTACTTTCGCGGACGCGTGATTCTTGATAATATGCCTACTGATGAAGTGGCTGATTATTGGAGCACGCGAATGAGCAAAGTGCGGCGTTCGCTGTTGGCCCTGCTGCCGGTTCTATGTCTTTCGGCGGTCGCGGCGGCGCAGGACAAGCAGAGCAGTCCAACGCAGGGCGGTAGAGAGTCGGAGCTTGGAATTCCACGATTTGCGCTCGACCACCGCGGACGATCAAGCTTTGACGCTCTCACCCGCGAGCCTTGTGACAGGTCTGCAGTGCTACAGCTCGGCCGATCGGCCAGTCGGGCCGGCTATCGTCGCGAAGCGGCCAATCTGCACATTCGATTTTCCGAGCGGTGCAACAGTCATGCGCCGTCGCTGCGAGCCGCTGTCAACTACCTGATGACGATTTCGGACTACGAAGCTGCGGTCGACGTCGCAACGAAGCTCATCGCGCTCCAACCGTTCCACAACAATGGCTACTTTCTCAGGGGCTTGGCCTACTTCGATAGTCATCGATCGGAACGAGCGATCGACGACTTCATCACGGCGATCGAACTGTTCGGCGACAAGGCCAATATCTCCAGCGCCAGCTATGTCAGATTGTCGAAAAGCTACGAGCGGCTGGGCCAATTCTGCGACGCCATTGCGCCGATCGAAGCGTGGGTGGCGATCGATCCCGAACGTAACGATAGCAGCCGCGCGCAGGCCATGATCGACGCGCTCCGTGCCAAAGGCGGTTGCGCGGCTGAGGCCCGGAAAACCGAGAGGTTCCGTCGAGGACGACGGAACGGCATCGTAAAGTTGGCAGTTGCGATCAACGGCAAGCGCGGTTGGTTTGTTCTCGATACCGGCGCAACGTTCGTTTCGATGAAGCGGTCATTCGCCAAAAAGGCCGGAGTCAAAATCGACGAATCATCCTCGGTGCGACTGAGCACGGCCAACGGCATTGCCTTCGGCAAGCGTGGCCGGGCCCAACATATCAAGCTGCGCAGCCTGGCGGCCGAGAACGTGCCCATCATCGTCCAATCCGACAATAAGGGTGCCTATGGGCGCAAGATCGACGGCTTGTTGGGCATGAGTTTTCTGTCGCATTTCGACGTTGAGATGGGGCGCAGATCCGTCACGATCAGGTCACGCTAGGAGCCCGTTCAACCCTGCAGTAGCGTCGTAAGGCGGGCTTCGCCGCCGCGCCGGAAGCGAATGGTGCGGCTACCGGTTATTCGTTCCGCGATCTTGCGGAGCAAGAGCTGATCGAGGATCGCGGCGCCGAGGGCACCGGCGAGATGCGTGCGTCGCTCGCTCCAATCCAGGCATGGTCGGCACAGCGGCCGGCGCAACGTCTCAAGGCGCTTTATGTCGATGCCCAGCTGATCACCAAAAAAAGCCCTGCCCGATCGCGTGACCTTGAGTGTGTCATCGCTACGGCGAATGAACCGGCTGTGTTGAAGCTGATCAAGCATCCAAACTGCGCGGTCACCGGCGAGGTGATCATAGCAGACCCGCGCATGCCGCATTTGAGGGTCTTTGGGGCCGGTCCGCGTGCGCAGATGGCCGGTGCGGGCTGCGAGCCCCATCAACCGTTCGAGGACGTCGGCAACGTCGGGACCCGTCAGGTGGAAGTAGCGGTGCCGCCCCTGCTTGATCGGAGCGACCAGCCCTCCTGCTTCGAGCTTGGCGAGGTGACTGCTGGCCGTCTGCGGCGTGACGCCGGCAACACGCGCAAGCTCCGTCGCAGTTAGGGCGCGGCCGTCCATGAGGGCACTCAGCATGTTGGCGCGGGCCGGATCTCCGACCAGCGCGGCAACGCCGGCGATATTGGGGCCTTCTTTCATAGTTCGATCATCACCGAAGTATCGTTGCGTGACGGAGACCTGCGCGCGGTGCGCAATCGCGGATGCATGACAGGCCAAACAATGACCTGCGCATTGCTTGCCCGCAGAGCAGCGCATGTGCCTGAGGTTGAACTGGCAAATGGTGGGCAGCACGAGACACGACTAGCGTGGTGGTCTTGCCGGGTCAACGGAATGGGTCGGATTTCGGCGTTTCTCCTGACATCGACCGGACGGTGTACGTGACGTGCGTTCCATGGTGCACGATCACTTTGAAATCACGGGTCGCAAGTCGATCGAGAGCACAACCGCTGCTTGACACAGTCGCAGTGCGGCTCACACTCGCCGGACGTCTTCATTGCAACATCATGGAACGGAATCGCACATGATCGCCGTCATCTTCGAAGTCTGGCCGCATGAGGAACATCGCGGCATCTACCTTGACATCGCTGCCGAGATTCGTGCCTCCCTCGAAGACGTCGACGGATTCATTTCGGTCGAGCGCTTTGAGTCGCTGAGCGAGCCCGGAAAGATACTGTCACTCTCGATCTTCCGCGATGAGGATGCCGTCGCGGCATGGCGCAATCTGGCAGCCCATCGCCAGGCGCAAGCGCAAGGACGCAGTGGCATATTCAAGGACTATCGTTTGCGCGTCGCACACATCCTGCGCGATTATGGGATGCGTGAGCGCGCCGAGGCTCCCGACGACAGTCTCCGCGCACACGATTGAAACATCACCATCGCAATCTAAGGTTCGCCGGTCTCCTCGCGCGCCAGTACGCGATAGACGACCTCCGACGTCTCCTTTGAAGGGGCAACCGGAACGATCTCGAAATCGGCGAGATCGGACCAGTTCGTCACCCATTCCTGGAGCAGGCGGATATCATCGCACTCCATGAGCTGGAAACAGCGATCGAAATTGGCTTCGATCCAGCTGCCGACATATGTCAGGCCGTCCGGTGCCATGCGCCCTTTCTCTTGAAAACGCCGATAGACGGCCTTTGCGTTTTGATCGCGAAAGCGCTCGATGACCATGAACAGCATCGTCCGCACTGCCTCCCTTAGAAGCCGACCTTATCGCCGCCCTTGAGTTCCAGGATGTCGCGCGCTTCATCGGGCGTTGCGATCTCGCGGCCCAATCCTTCGATGATCTGCCGGACAAGCGTGACCTGTTGGGCGTTGCTTTCGGCCATTTTGCCTGGGCCGGCCCACAGCGAGTCTTCCATGCCGACGCGAACATTGCCGCCCATGGCGGCCGCAAGGGCGGCAATGCGCATCTGATGGCGACCCGCAGCCAGCACGCTCCAGCGAAAATCTTTGCCGAAGAGACGATCGGCAGTGCGCTTCATGTGTGCGACGTCCTCTTCATGGACGCCGATGCCGCCAAGAATGCCGAAGACGGACTGGACGAAGAAGGGTGGCTTGATGATCTCGCGGTCGGCCATGTGGGCGAGTGTGTAGAGATGGCCGATGTCATAGCACTCAACCTCGAAACGGGTCCCGTTCTCGGCGCATTGCGTCAGAATGTATTCGATGTCGGCGAACGTATTCTTGAAGAACCCAGACTTTGATCCTTCGAGGTATGGCCTCTCCCAGTCGAACTTGAATTCCTTGTAGCGGTTCAACATCGGATAGAGGCCGAAGTTCATGGTGCCCATGTTGAGGCTGGCAACCTCGGGCTTGAAATCGATGGCGGGTTGGGCACGCTCCTCCACGGTCATGGTCATGGCGCCGCCTGTCGTGATGTTGATGACGGCGGGCGAGCGCTGCTTGATGACCTTGAGAAACGGCGAGAAAGCAGCCATCGACTGATCGGGCTTTCCAGTTTTGGGATCGCGGGCGTGAAGGTGGACGATCGCTGCACCAGCTTCAGCGGCCCCGATGGCGGCGTCGGCGATCTGCTCCGACGTGATTGGCAGATGTTCCGACATTGTCGGCGTATGAATTGAACCGGTCACGGCACATGTAATGATGACTTTGTTTGATGCTGACATGGGTCTTCCTCGGGTTTCGTCTAGTCGTGGGTTTTCTGTGCGCGTTTGTGGGCCACCAGGGCAGCCAGGCGATCATCCCGCCAGCGGCTCTTGCTGGCGATCTCGTCGGATGACGGACTCTTGCCCCAATTCGCAACGACTCGGTCGATGTTTGCCTGGCTCCAAATCTCCGGCGTCACGTCTTCACTGGACAAGTGCAGAAGGGTTTCGCCGTACCGCTTGCAATAGTCGGCAATGCCTCCGGGTGCATTCAGCTCGATCGTCTCGAACGGCCCCATGAACGACCAGCGCAAACCGAGGCCGTGCGCAATCGTCTTGTCCAAGTCCTCAGCGGTACAGTAACCCTCGCCAACGAGACGAAAGGCTTCGGACAAGAGTACGGCCTGCATGCGATTGAGAATAAAGCCGTCGACTTCCTTTTTGACTTCTACGGCAACCTGGCCGACTGAGTCGTATATCTCTCTTGCACGCTTGATGACTTCGGGTGAAGTCCAAGGGGCGCCACACAATTCGACAATCGGAACGACGTGGGGTGGATTGACGGGGTGAGCTATCAGGCACCGGTCACGGCCTTCAAGGTGCTCTGCAAATCGGGACGACACGATCGCCGAGGATGAAGATGCAAGGATCGCCGGTCGGGGGGCGGCGGCATCAAGCTCTTTGTAGATTTCGATCTTGGCCTCGACGCGCTCTGGGCCCGACTCCTGCACAAGCACAACATCATCGACCGCTTCAGCAAGAGACGATGCGACGTGAATCCGTTTGGCCGCTGCTGCTGGATCGTCGACCAGTCCGTGACGGGCGAGATCGTGCAACGACTGGCCGATGAGGTCTGGTGCCGATTCCCGAGTTTCGTCATGGGCATCAAACACGCAGACGTCCCACCCGGATCGGGCAAAGACATTTGACCAGGCCCGGCCAATTAACCCGACGCCTACGATCCCAACTCGCGGCATGATGCCCTCCACTCGATGCTAATGTTGCGTGCCGCCAAGTTAGCACGGGCGGCGATGGTTGGAAGCACTTCTCAAGATCTTGCGCGTCGATTGATTATCTGTCTTTGCTCTGGCCAGCAGATAGGAGAATGCGCATGGATATCCAGCTATGGATCGCATTTGTGATCGCCAGCTCGGCGTTGCTGGCAGTGCCGGGGCCGACCGTGATGCTGGTCGTCAGCTATGCCCTGGGTCGTGGCCGCCAGACCGGCTGGGTGACTGTGCCCGGCGTGACGCTGGGTGATTTCACAGCCATGACGGTCTCGTTGATCGGGGCTGGCGCGGTGTTGGCGACATCCGCCACGCTATTTACGGCGCTGAAGTTGCTGGGCGCGGCTTATCTGGTCTGGTTGGGACTCAAACTTTGGCGCGCGCCGGTCGCGTTGGACGATAATGATGCGGCGGGTTCTGCCAAAGGCCATTGGGCCATGTTCTGGAACGCCTATGTTGTGACGGCGCTCAATCCGAAAGGTATCGTCTTCTTTGTCGCCTTCGTTCCGCAGTTCGTTGACCCGACGCGGCCAGCATTTCTTCAGTTTGCACTGCTGGAGGCGACCTTTCTGGCCCTGGCAGCGTTCAATGTCGCGGTTTGGGCTGTTCTGGCCGGCCATTTACGGGCACGCTTTCGTAGCCAAGGTACACTGCGGATTGCCAATCGCG
>JBPCWB010000662.1:0-3171 GCA_051009955.1 Hyphomicrobiaceae bacterium
GCGCGCGGCCGGTGGATCGGCACGACTGGTCAGGACGACCGGGACCTTGCCACCCATGACAACACCGGCGGCACAACCGGCCCGCAGATAGACCAATGCCTTGAACAACGCGTTGCCGGAGACGAGATCGGGAACAATGATCGCGTCGGGATCGCCGGCGACCGGATCGTCGTCACGCTTTTTGATCTTGGCGGCCTCACCTGACAGGATCAGATCCAGGGCCAGGGGTCCGCTGAACCGGGCCCCGGGATGGGCGTCACGGGCCCAGCGCACCAGTTCGTCGGCGGCAATCGCCGAGGGCACGGACTCGATCACCTCCTCCGTCGCCGAAAGGACGGCGACCTTGGGCGACGCGATCTCAATCGCGCCGCAGATGTCCAGGATGCACTCGACCGCAACTTTCCGGGTCGTGAAATCCGGTGCCACGTTGACCGCGCAGTCGGATATCAAAAGCGGGCGATCGCTCTCCGGCATGGTCATATGGAAGACATGTACGAAGCGGCGACCGTCGCGGATGCCGGTGTCACGATCCAGCGCGGCCTTCATGAACACATCAGTATGCAGCTGCCCCTTCATCAGGACGTCGGCACGGCCCTCGTGAACGGCCAGGGTCGCGGCCCGCGCAGAGGCATCTTCGCCATTGGCTTCGACGAGTTCAAAGGTTTCGATATCCCAGTCCAGAGCCTCTGCCTCGTGGAGAATCTGGTCGCGATTGCCGATCAGCACCGGCCAAACCAGTTCGGCTTCGGTGGCCTCTTTGCAGGCCGCCATCGGCAACGGCGCGCCCGCATTGGCGACGGCGACGCGCGGCCGCGTTTGACCCGACTTGGCCCGTTGCAGCAGAGCCTTCGGGCAAACGGGCGGGCGTTGATCCAAGAATTTCAGCATGCAACCCCACCGATCTGAAAAGGGCATTATCAGCGACTGACTTGAGAATGCACCAAATAAAAACGGGGCGGTCGCTTTTGACCACCCCGTCTTTCGAATGACACGAAGGATAATGCGCCTACATGGCTTGCTGTTGCCGCATGTCGGACGGATCGATGCCGGCAACGACGTTCGGTTTCTTCATGGCGTCGCGGCGGAATGGCTCGCCAAGTTCCTGATTGAGCAGAACCTCGATGAACGTCGTCACGCCCTTGCCCTGCTCACTGCAAGACGTGGCGATGGCCTCGGTCAGCTCCGCCATTGTCGAAACCTGGACACCTTTGAGGCCGCAGCCCTGGGCAACCTGGGCGTAGCTCAGTTCCGGATCGAGTTCGGTGCCAACGAAGTTGTTGTCATACCACAGGATCGAGTTGCGCTTCTCCGCACCCCACTGGTAGTTGCGGAAGACGACCATCGTCACCGCCGGCCAATCGTCACGGCCACACGCCGTCATTTCGTTCATCGAGATGCCGAATGCGCCATCACCAGCAAATCCAACGACCGGCGTGTCCGGGCAACCAATCTTGGCCCCGAGGATCGCGGGGAAGCCGTAGCCGCAGGGGCCAAACAGGCCGGGAGCCAGGTATTTTCGACCGTTCTCGAATGAGGGATAGGCATTGCCAATGGCGCAGTTGTTGCCGATATCCGTCGAAATGATTGCCTCCTTCGGCAGACCAGCCTGAATGGCGCGCCATGCCATGCGTGGAGACATCCGTTCCGGCTCGCGCGAGCGTGCGTCGACGTTCCAGGTCGTGCCCGGATCATCGTCTTCGTGGTCCATCGAGCTCAGCGTCTGCAACCAGGCCGATTTGGTCTGGTGAATCATCGCCTTGCGTTCCTCGCGTCCGGCATCTCCGGCCGTTGGCGTCAATTTGGCCAGCAAGTGCTGCGCGACCTGCTTGGCGTCACCCTGAATACCAACCGAAACTTTCTTGGTCAGACCGATTCGGTCGCTGTTGATGTCGACCTGGATCACTTGGGCGTCCTTTGGCCAGTAGTCCATGCCGTAGCCGGGCAGTGTCGAGAAGGGATTGAGCCGCGTGCCAAGCGCCAGGACGACATCGGCCTTGGCGATCAGTTCCATCGCGGCTTTCGATCCGTTGTAGCCCAGCGGCCCAACCGACAGCGGATGACTGCCAGGGAATGCGTCGTTGTGCTGATAGCCGCAGCAAACCGGCGCGTCGAGCTTTTCGGCGAGCGCGGCCGAGGCCTGGATCGCATCGCCGATGACGACGCCGGCGCCGTTCAAGATAACCGGGAATTTTGCCTCCGAGAGAATTTGCGCGGCCTTTGCCAGAGCTTCCGGCCCACCTGCCGGTCGCTCGAGTTTGACCATCTGCGGCAGTTCGATGTCGACGACCTGCGTCCAGTAATCGCGCGGCACGTTGATTTGCGCCGGCGCCGAACCCCGCCACGCTTTTTCAATAACCCGGTTGAGTACTTCGGCGATGCGCGAGGGATCGCGTACTTCTTCCTGATAGCACACCATGTCGCGGAACAATGCCATCTGCTCGACTTCCTGGAAGCCGCCTTGGCCGATGGTCTTGTTGGCCGCCTGCGGCGTGACCAGCAGCATCGGTGTGTGATTCCAGTAGGCCGTCTTCACGGGCGTGACGAAGTTAGTGATACCGGGTCCGTTTTGCGCGATCGCCATGGCCATCTTGCCCGATGCCCGGGTGTAGCCGTCGCACATGATCCCGCCGTTGCATTCGTGCGCAACGTCCCAGAACGTAATGCCGGCCTTGGGAAACAGGTCGGAGATCGGCATGAACGCCGATCCGATGATTCCAAAGGCGTGCTGGATGCCGTGCATCTGCAGAACCTTTACGAAGGCCTCTTCCGTCGTCATCTTCATGGCTTGTCTCTCCCTTGGGTTGGGCCGCTTGCTCCAATAGAGCTCTGGCCACGACTTTTCCGAAGTTCAATCTCGATGGCCTCAACCGAGGCGCTCGCGAATGAGGGGGGCGATCTGGCTCGGCGTGTCGGCGACGGCAACGCCGGCCGCTTCGAGAGCCCTGCGTTTGGTGTCGTAGTCACCTTTTCCGCCCGACACGATGGCGCCGGCATGACCCATCTTTTTGTCGGGCGGCGAGCGCCGTCCGGCGATGAACGCCACGACCGGCTTTGTCATCTGACGTGCGTATTCCGCCGCATCTTCTTCGGCCGAACCGCCGATCTCTCCGCAGATCGCCACGGCCTTAGTACGATCATCCGCATCGAGGAACTGGAGAGCTTCCAGCGTCG
>JBPCWB010000663.1:0-12263 GCA_051009955.1 Hyphomicrobiaceae bacterium
GCCAGGCCGGTCAGCAGGACGTCCTCAAATCCCAATACCGGGGCTTCCCCCCTCGTCGATATATAGCGCACGTGACCTCGGTGATTTCATCGAAACAGAGCAATCATTCGTCGATTGCACCCTATCCCCCTGACCCGGCCGGGACAAGGAAACAGCCAACCGGTCGGCAAAGGATCACCCCTGCGACGGGGACAAACCCGCGTGCACAAGATCCTACGTCTGGCGAAAGCGACCGGCTGCAAAGGCGGCAAAGACGCCGACAAGCGTCAGAGACAATCCCCACCACGTCAATGCGTACTCAAAATGGCGGTTGCGCAGCGTCAATTGCTTCAATGCCGGCTGCGGCGCCGGCGACGGGCCAACGGTGTTCTCAGCCTCGACAAAGAAGGGCGCAACAACGATCGCCGTCGACTGATCGGCGTTGGCCGGGCCATGCCCGATGAGCGCCCGGCGCATCGCGTCCAGATCCAGCCCATACCATTGATTCGTCGCCAGTTCGGGCTTGGGCGTCGCCCAATTGACGGCACTTAGCCTGATGCGACCAACGAATGTTGTATGTCCCTCCAATTGACCGGACGGCCGCGAGGCGGCGGCCTTATGGGCGTCGCTCACCGTGCCACGAATAACAAGAACCTGCGACGCCCCTGTCCGAGCCTCTTCGCCCGCCCGCATCAGAAGCAGAGGTGTCACAATGCGCCACGCAGAACCCGCTTCACCTGGTGACCAGACATGGAATTCGCGATCATGGTCGAAGCGGCCCGAGACTCTCACGCGGCGAAACCGAATTGCATTCGGGTCGTTGAAGGGTGCGAGCGTGTGAAGATCAACCGGGACCGCCCGTGCGCCGTGCTGCAGGCGTTGCAGCAGGTCCTCCTTCCAGGCCAGGCGCTGCCACTGCCAGGTGCCGAGGGAAACGAGGGTGGCGAATGCCACGATGGCGAACACTGTTGGCCAGATCAAACCGGCCTGCCGAAATCTATCCAGCATCGTAGCGTCCCCATCTTTCAATGCGTGGACGATTGGATCGGTGCTGCGCGTGGGCAGACCGCATTGCATTACTCGTCTGCGAGACGGCCAAGCTCAGCCTTGTTCTTGAACTGAAGCGCGACCAAGGTCGCCTTCAACGGACGCAAAAGGCCGAACGCGAGAAACAACGTAGCTGGTCCCCATACGATGGCATGCACCCAGATTGGCGGGTGAACGCTGAATTCAAGCAGCAAAGCGCCGCCCAACATCACGAAGCCAAGAATCATGATGACGAAGACGGCCGGACCATCGCCGCTGTCGATGAATTTGTAATCGAGACCGCAGGCGTCGCAAGCAGGGCGCAGATCCAGCGTCCAACGCCCGGCGAACAGTGTTCCGCGGCCACAGCGCGGGCAGCGCGCTGCAATACCGGCCCTGAAGGGTGAGACAGCGTCGGTGTTCTCGCTCATGTCGCACCCTCGTTCTGCCGGCATCCAGCATGCAAACGACAACGGGCGGCAAAGCCGCCCGCTATTCCGATGAATGAACGCGTCGGACGACTCAGTGTGCGACGCCAGCACTTGAGCCTGCTGCCCAGACATAAATGCAGGCGAACAGAAACAGCCAGACGACGTCGACGAAATGCCAATACCAAGCGGCAGCCTCAAAACCGAAGTGCTGCTCTGCAGTAAAGTGGCCAGCCAATGCGCGCATCAGGCAGACGAACAGAAAGATTGTCCCGATAATGACATGTGCACCGTGGAAACCGGTCGCCATGAAGAACGTCGCGCCGTAGATGTGCCCGGAGTAGCTGAAGGCAGCATGGGCATACTCGTATGCTTGGCAGGCGGTAAACAAGACACCCAGCACAACAGTCAGAACCAGCCCCCAGATGAGTCCCTGCCGGTCATCCTTGAGCAATGCATGGTGGGCCCACGTAACGGTTGTGCCCGAGAGCAGCAAGATCAATGTATTGACGAGCGGCAGTCCCCACGGGTTGAACGTGTGCTCGAAACCCTCACCTGGTTTCGGCGGCCAGTGCCCACCGGTGAGCCCATCCCGTGCGACCATGCCGATTTGTTCGGTGACGTTGTCCGGCTGGAACACGCCCGATGGGAACAGCGAAATGTCAAAGAATGCCCAGAACCATGCCACAAAGAACATCACTTCCGAAGCGATGAACATGATCATGCCGTAGCGCATATGAAGCTGCACCACCGGCGTATGATCGCCCTTGTGCGCTTCGCGGACGACGTCACGCCACCAGAAGTACGACGTCGCTACTATGCCAGCGGCGCCGATATAGAAGACGGTCGGCCCCTCAACACCGAAGAGCCCGTCGCCACCATCGATCGAGCGCATCCAGATAATTGCGCCAAAAGCCAAGGCCGTGACGAACACCGAGGCCACCAGTGGCCAAGGACTTGGATCCACCAGATGATAATCGTGCTCGTGTGCGTGATGGCCATCTGCCATTTCTCAGCTCCGTCTGTTTGACCCCCGGTCGGCGTCACGAATGGCGCCTCGGACTACGAACCTTCTTTTTTGCCCGCCTGAACGGGTTTTACTGCCGCCTGCTTTTCACTGACAGGATAAAACGTATAGGACAACGTGATCTGTGAAATATGCCGCGCATCGCTGTCTTTGACGATCTCCGGATCGACGAAGAAGCTTACCGGCATCTCGACTGTCTCACCTGGCTGCAGCGTTTGTTCGGTGAAACAGAAGCATTCAATCTTGTTGAAGTACCTTCCGGCTGCTTCGGGCGCGACATTGAATGTCGCGCTGCCGGTCAATGCTGTCTGCGATGTGTTGCGGGCTCGGTAGAACGCCAGCGTTTCAGCACCGATTCGGACATCCATAGTCTGGGCGTCCGGCTGGAAGACCCAGGTCAATCCACCGGCTGTATTGGCATCAAAGCGAATCGTGATTTTGCGATCCAGGGATTGCTTAGGTGCAGCCGTCGCGCGTTGCGTGGTGCCCGCGAAGCCGGTCACCTGGCAAAACATCTGGTATAGCGGCACCGCTGCATAGGCCATGCCAAGCATGCCGACAGCCACGGTCGCCGCAGCCAGCGCCACGCGTTGATGTCGCTTTTGGGGATTGCTTTCACCCTGCCGTTCTGTCAACCGCTCCTGCACCAACTTGCCTTTCCCTTGCTACAACGAACGATTGGCGACGTTGCTGCCGAGATGGACAATGGTTGCGGCGTAAAACAGAATCACCAGTCCGACCAGTGCCAAGCCTATCGCAATCGAGCGCGTCCGTTGTCGCCGCTTACGCTCCTGCTCGGTATCGATCGTGGGCTGATCCATCACGCTCACCATAGACTGACAACCCGGCTGATCGTCTGCTCAACGAGCAAGACTGCGAACAGAGCGAAAAGATAAAAGATTGAAAACACGAACAGCCGTTTGGCTTCGCGATCAGCCATCCGGCCGTGGCGAACCCGATAGACTCGCCAAGCCTGATACAGAAACGCTGTTCCCAGCAGCGCCGAAGCTACGAGGTAGAACAGTCCGCCCAAGGACAGGAACGCGGGAGTGACGGCAAGCGGGACCAGCAGGAGCGAGTAGATCAGGATCTGGCGGCGCGTTTCGTCGGGCCCAGCCACCACCGGAAGCATTGGGACTCCAACGCGCTCGTAATCACGACATCGATAAAGCGCCAGTGCCCAAAAGTGCGGCGGAGTCCACACGAAGATGATCAGAAACAGCACCACGCTCTCGACGCTGACCGTTCCTGTGACGGCCGCCCAGCCGATCATCGGCGGAAACGCACCGGCAGCACCGCCGATAACGATATTCTGTGGTGTTCGGCGCTTTAGCCACATCGTATAGACGACGAGATAAAAACCAATCGTCAGGGCCAACAGCGCCCCTGCCACCCAGTTGACGAGTACGCCAAGTGTCAGAACGGAAAACACGGCAAGCACGCTGCCGAACAGCAATGCTTCGCCCGCTGTCACGTGGCCTCTTGGAATCGGACGAGACGCGGTCCGCGCCATTCGCGCATCGATATCTGCGTCATACCACATGTTCAGCGCGCCCGAGGCGCCGGCGCCGACGGCGATGCAGAGCAGCGCAATGATTGCGAGCACGGGATGCAGAGCCCCCGGCGCCGCAACCAGTCCAACGAGGGCCGTGAACACGACCAACGACATGACGCGCGGTTTCATCAACAAGTAATAATCGTTGACCGTTGCGCCAGGAGGCAACGTGTGTGCGCGCGATTGCACGACCCTATCGAAGCTTACGTCAGACATGAATGGCCGGGCTCATCTTCACTGCGAAACCTCCGGAGAGCTACAGGGGCGGATAGAGCCCGCCCATGCGGCTGCGCGCTTCTGAACTAGTGGTGACCGCTGTCCTTGATGACCGGCAACGTTTCAAAGCTGTGGAATGGTGGTGGTGACGACAATGTCCATTCAAGAGTTTCAGCGCCTTCGCCCCATGGATTGTCAACGGTTCGTTGAGCTCGGACGAGGGCGTAGATCATACCGATGAAGAACACCACGGTCGCGGTTGCCGTTATATAGGATCCGTACGACGAGATCTTATTCCAATAGGCATAGGCCTCCGGATAGTCGGCGTAGTGGCGCGGCATTCCTGCCAGCCCGAGGAAATGCTGCGGGAAGAACAGGATGTTGGCACCAATGAAGGTCAGCCAGAAGTGCAGCTTTCCAAAGAACTCTGAGTACTCGTAGCCGGTCATCTTCGGGAACCAGTAGTACCAGCCCGCAAAGATTGCGAACACCGCTCCGAGCGACAGCACATAGTGGAAGTGAGCCACGACGTAGTAGGTATTGTGCATCGAACGGTCGACGCCGGCGTTGGCCAACATCACACCCGTTACGCCGCCGACGGTGAACAGGAAGATGAACCCGAATGCCCAAAGCATTGGCGTTCGGAACGAGATCGACCCGCCCCACATCGTGGCGATCCACGAGAAGACCTTCACACCGGTCGGAACCGCAATCACCATCGTTGCAAATGTGAAGTACGCCTGTGTGTCGACCGAAATGCCGGCCGTGTACATGTGGTGCGCCCACACGACAAAGCCAACGACGCCAATCGCGACCATGGCATAGGCCATGCCCAGGTAACCGAAGACAGGCTTGCGTGAGAACGTCGAGACAATCTGGCTGATCATGCCAAAGCCCGGCAGGATCAGGATGTAGACTTCAGGGTGGCCGAAGAACCAGAACAGATGCTGGTAGAGCAGAGGATCGCCGCCGCCTGACGCTTCAAAAAACGTCGTGCCGAAGTTCCGATCCGTCAGAAGCATCGTGATCGCGCCTGCCAGGACCGGCAGCGATAGCAAAAGCAGAAAGGCCGTCACCAGCACCGACCACACGAACAATGGCATCTTGTGCAGCGTCATGCCAGGCGCCCGCATGTTGAAGATAGTGGTGATGAAATTGATTGCCCCCAGGATCGACGAAGCACCGGCCGTATGTAGTGCGAGTATGCCGAAATCGACGGCGGGGCCAGGATGCCCGGCCAGGGTTGATAAGGGTGCCAGAACGATCCAACCGGCACCGACACCGTTGCCGCCCGGCGGGCCTTCCACGAACATCGATGTCAACAGGAGGATGAACGCGACAGGAAGCAGCCAGAACGAGACATTGTTCATTCGGGGAAATGCCATGTCGGGCGCGCCGATCATCAAGGGCACGAACCAGTTCCCGAAGCCGCCGATCATCGCCGGCATGACCATGAAGAAGACCATGATCAGGCCGTGCCCGGTGACGAACACGTTGTACATGTGCGGGTTGGCAAAATACTGCAAACCCGGCTCTTCCAATTCCAGACGCATGCCGACGGACAGGGCGCCGCCAATCACGCCAGCGAACATGGCGAAGAGCAGATAAAGCGTGCCGATATCCTTGTGGTTGGTTGAATACAACCATCGCTTGACGAAGCCCGGCTTGTCGTCGTGTCCGTAGCCTGCCTCAGCAGTGGTACCAGCCATCTTTCAATACCCTTCTTCCCATCATATCGCGACCCGGTGCAGGCCGGGCCTCAATTGCAGTGATCAGCGCTTAACGTTTGACTCTGCCCGCGCGACCTTTTTGCCGTCGGCCGAAGCCGTCGCGGCTTGCAAGATTGATTTGGCCTTCTTCCAGTCCCGCGATTTGACCGCCGCGACCCAGCGATCGAAAGCTTCCTGCTCCACAACACGGATCACGATTGGCATGGACGAGTGATCTTGGCCGCACAGCACCGAGCACTGTCCGTGGTAGACCCCGACCCGCGTCGGCTTGAACCATGTCGCAGTCAGGCGGCCCGGCACGGCCTGGGTCTTGGAGCCAAATGACGGGATTGTCCACGAGTGGATCACGTCGGCCGACGTCACAAGCATGTGGACGACTTTGTTGACCGGTACGGCAATTTCATTGTCGACCGACAGCTGACGCACCAAACCCTGCTTGGCATAGAGCGGTTTGGCGTCGGTATAGACGGCTCTGAGAAACTCTGTGCCCTCTAGCGCACCATACTTCTTGTCAAATGCCTCTTCGCCCATTTCAGCGGTCAGCACATCCTGATCACGCACCATGTTGGACGTTACGGTGAAGCCGCCCTGGTCCGGATAAGAGTGTTCCCAGAACCAGGCGTTGCCCGTCGCCTTAATCGTCAGGTCAGGTTTCGGATAGGTGTACTGCAGGTAGAGCAACTTGAACGAAAATATGCCGATGTAGACCAAGATCAGGATCGGAACGACGGACCAGGCGACCTCTAGGAAGGTGTTGTGGGAAAACTTCGAAGGGGTGGGATTGGCGCGTTCGTTGTAACGCAGGATGACCCACGCCAACAGCAAAAGCACGAAGATCGTGATGGCTATGATGATGACATTAACGCGGTCATGGAAAAGCGAAATCTCCTCCATTACTGGCGTTGCGGCGCCCTGGAAGCCCAGTTGCCCATCGACCGGCTGGCCAATTTGTGCCAGCGCCGCCCCGCTCATCGCCAAGACCAACGTTGCTGCAACGATAGCCTGCCCGACGCTCTCCCAGACACGTCTCATCATTCGATCAGCCCCGCCGAGCAGGGATCCCCTAATGTCAGAATTGGTCACCGGTTACTGAACCCGACACTACGGCAATAAGCCGTTCGCACAATGGTCCCAAACGTCTCAGGTCACATTTCGATTTTATATTCGTATTTCTGCATGTGAAACCGTGACTCGATGTCCCTGTCCAGTCGCCCGCGGCCAAATTTGTAACGCCCGTGCCGTCCCAATTCAGCCCCAATACTCGCACAAACGCTGCTTGGGAATTGACCTCTATTGCCGCATTGTCGCAATAGAGGTGACGAACGAACTCCGGGAGGATGACTTGGCGAGACGCGCAGGGCTGTCAGGCGGCCTCGAAAATGTTTGTCTGTGCGCGATCCGCACGCTTCTGTGCCTGGTTGTCGCTCTGGCGGGACAGGCATATGCGCAAAAGCCGATCGACGGTGATGTCAAGGCGCAGTTCGGCGATTGGCAGGTGGTCTGCAAACCGCCACCGCCGGGCGCAAAGAACCAGATCTGCGCCCTTGTCCAGAGCGTCACCGCCGAGGATCGCAACAACGTCGGGCTAACGGTCTACTTCCAGAAATTCTCGAACGGGACGCGGGTCTTGCGGGTGTTCGCTCCGCTCGGCGTCCTGCTGCCACCCGGGTTGGGCTTGAAGATTGATGGTAAGGATGTCGGCCATGCGCCATTCCTGCGCTGTCACACCTTTGCCTGCTATGCACAGGTTGTTGTGGAAGACCAGCTCGTCCAGCGACTGTCCAACGGGAAGACCGCGATCTTCATTATCTTTCAGACGGAAGAAGCCGGTATCGGCATTCCGATCTCCCTGGCCGGCTTTCAGAAAGGTCTGAAGAGCTTAAACTAGCGCCGGACGCGCCATCGGATCGGCTCCGACGGCTAGGCGCGACGCTTGAACCACCGCGCCGCGACTCCAGCACAAAGCCGGATGCCCTCCAAATGTTGCACAAGCTTTGTCTCGTGCTGCAAATCGGGGCTCAGGCCGCCGGCGCCTGTTTTTGCCACTGCCCGGTCTCATCCAACGGCCGCTTCCTCGTTTCCGCAGTCGATGCGCCGTTGGCCCTGAGTGGCAATTCATCGCGCGTCTCAGGACATGACTGAATCGACTCGTCCTCGAGGGTCTCTTCGACACCCGTGACTGGCGACACCGCGGACAAGTAGGCGAATGCAGTATTGGCGGCAGCCATATAATCATGAACACACGTCTGCCAAAAAGACTGCTGCGCTGCGACGAGGTCCTGCGGTGTCTTGCAGGCGGCCAAAGCGCCGGGCAACTCGATATAGGCCCGCGCGCGCTTGCTCATCAGCCGCACCGAATCGGAATAGGCCAATGTGAGAGCTTCCGTAGCCGGAGTGAAACTCTTGGTAAGTGCCTGACTTTCTGTCTGGCAGTTTTTCGCCCAACTCGCCAGAGCGTTCTGGTCGAACATTCCATTGCCGACGCCATACATGTTCAGTACTCCCGCAACACCCTCTCGCGTTCCCCCACCGCTTCGTTGAACACAACCCCCAGGTGCATTTTCCACCCAATACCGCCAAAGGCCCGTCGACACAATGATCAAAATCAATGGATTACTGAATTTTCTGTCCAGTTTCACTCCACGATAAGCGCCACAAGCGTCTCCAGGTCATCAGCCTCTTCGGCAGGCTTATCCCAGCGAATACGATGAATTCTGGGAAATCGCATGGCAACCCCAGATTTATGTCGTTTGGAATAGTGAACGGAATCAAAGGCGACCTCCAATACGAGCCCGGCAGTGACCGATCTGACCGGTCCGAACCTGTCGATGGTGTGCGTCCGCACCCAGCGGTCCAACTGCAGTAATTCCTCATCACTGAAGCCAGAATAAGCCTTGCCGACGGGCACCAGTTCCAGAGCCCCATCCGACGTGGGTCGCCAAGTTCCGAAAGTGTAGTCCGAATAGTAGGATGAGCGGCGCCCTGACCCTCTCTGGGCATACATCATAACGCAGTCGATGGTTAGTGGGGCTCGCTTCCACTTGAACCAGTGACCTTTCGGCCGCCCGGCAATGTACGGGCTTGCGCGCCGCTTGAGCATCAATCCCTCGATCGCACTCGCGCGTGTCTGTTGCCAAATCTGCGACAGTGCATCTTTGTCTGCGATCGTAAGTAGCTCGGACACATCTGTGAGAGGCGGTGCCACGTCGTCATGCCACGCGATCAGCGCGTCGCGGCGGGTCTCGAAGCTTTCGCGCCGAACATCGGATCCGGCTAGTTCCAGCACATCGTACAGGCGGACGTGAGCCGGATAATTCCGCAGCATGGCTTTCGAAACAGTCTTGCGATTGAGCCGTTGTTGCAGGTCCGAAAAAGGCGCAACGTTCCCGTCTCGAACGACCAATAGTTCACCATCCACGACGCCGTCGAAGCGAAGGCCCACGGTGAGTTCCGGAAAGCTGCGGGAGATGTCGTCGCCCGTCCGGGAAAAGATCTTCACCTCTCCCGCTTTGGCGACGACCTGCACGCGGATCCCGTCCCACTTCCATTCAACGGCGAATTCCGTGAGGTCAAGACTCTCGAGATCACCGGGCTCCAGTGGATTAGCCAGCATCAACGGTCGAAAGACGGCGGCCTGGGAGACATCCGGTGCCGCGGCTTTGCCGTCGAGCCAGGCAAAGAGCGCGCTGTAGGGTGGCGCAATGCCGTGCCAGATCTCTTCGATTTCCGACACATCGCGCTGCCATGCCTGGGCGATCGCCGTCTTGGCGAGCCGAGCGGAGACACCAATGCGTAGCGCGCCAGTCAGCAGCTTCAACAGGGCCCAGCGGCCGTTGGCATCGAGCCGGTTTAACCAACCCTCGATCAGGCCTGGAAGATTCTCGCGATCAGCCAGTTCCAACGCTGCAACAATCTCGGAAATGTTGGGCGGTGCGCCCGCCGCCTCGCCGTCTTCGTCCCAAAGCAACGCGACTGTCTCGGCGGTATCGCCCACGTAGTCGCGCGACAGGCGGAAGAGTTCCTCGTCGACCCGCTCTACGATCAGCGTTTGTATTATTTTGCGTACAGGAAATGAAAAAGGCAGGCCGTCTGTCAACGCGGCCAGTGCCCAGCCGCGATCGGGATCCGGAGCCGCCTGGAAATACCGCGACAGCAGGCTGAGTTTTGCGTTGCGGCCCGGGGTGTAGGCCAATCGGTTCAGAAGTTCGGCGAACGCTTCCATCGGCGGCCAGTCTATCAGGAACGCGCGCCGCGGACAGCCCAACCTTACCCTGGGAGAAACGGATCGTGGACAGGCGACTGCGGCGGCGGAGGCCGTTAGATCGTCAGATAAATTCGCGTGGCAATTGCCGCTCGGTTCGTTACGATCGGACAACCAAATTGATCAAAAAACTGCATGAGACAAGGGGCGACAGAGGCATGGCGCCATCACCAGGAGACGACTTGGCAATCGTTCCGCTAACGCCGAAATTGCTTGATCCTCTCGGCATTGTCTTGCGCGGAAGCTGGGGATCGACCTGTTGGTGTACTTATCCGCGCCTGACAGACGCGCAGTCGCGCGCGCTGCCGGGCGATGGCCCGGCCAAGGAGCGCCGTCGTGCGGCGATGGAGAAGTTGGCGCGCAGGAGGATCAAACCCGGCCTCCTTGCCTTCCGCGACAAAGAACCTGTGGGCTGGGTTGCCGTTGCTCCGCGAACCGAATTGGCTCGCATCAGCGCGTCGCGCGCTACGCCACCGGTCGACGACAGTGCCGTTTGGGTGATTCCCTGCATCACGGTCCGCAAGACCGCCCGCGGCCGTGGCGTTGCGGTCGCCCTGATCCGTGCCGCCGTCGTCTACGCGAAAGAACACGGTGCACCTTCGGTCGAGGCCTATCCCCGCGCCAGCGATGAGCGAACCGGCGACGACAATGTCTACTTCGGAACGCAAGCTTTGTTCCGTCGTGCGGGCTTCAAGGTCATCCGCGGGCCATTGGAAAATGTGCCGCGCAACTGGCTGCCGCGAGTTGCGATGCGCTCTGTCTAAATCGTCGATGAATGAGCCAGGCGCTTCACTCGACTTCGTCCTCTCGGCCGACCAATGCCAGAGCGCGTCCGGTGAGGCCCATCAGCTGCAACTGGTGGACCAGGGCGTCTTCGCGACCGTGAGTCACCCACACTTCGGGGGCGCCGGTTTCGGCAATCGTGGTGAGCAACTCGGGCCAATCCGCATGGTCGGAGATGATCAATGGTAGCTCGACACCACGCTGGCGCGCCCGTGCGCGGACGCGCATCCAGCCGGACGCCATCACCACGAGCGGGTCCGCCAGGCGTCGCGACCAGCGGTCGTTAAGTGCCGACGGCGGGCACAAAACGATCTCACCGGCCAGAACCGAGTCGGCTTCAGCAACGAGGCGCAGGTCACCGAGGTTAATACCAAACGCGCCATACAGATCGCACATCGTTTTGAGCGCGCCGTGCAGCCAGATCGGGCCATCGAAGCCGGCCTGTCGCAGCAACAAAATCAACCGCTGGCACTTCCCGAGACCGTACACGCCAACAAGATGAGTTCGCTCCGTGACCGTCGCAACCGAATGGAGAAGTCGGCCGATCTCCTTGTGGTCCGGCTCGTGGCGGAACACCGGCAGACCGAATGTCGCTTCTGTAATAAATACGTCGCAAGGCACCACCTCGAACGCTGCACAAGTTTGGTCGGCAGTGCGTTTGTAATCGCCGGATATCACTGCGCGGGAGCCGCCATGCTCGATGACGACCTGCGCGCTGCCTGTGACGTGGCCGGCCGGAACAAGCGCGACGGTGGCGTCCTTGATTTTCACCGAATTGCCGTAGAGTTCTTCCTGAAATGCGCCGGCGCTCTGTTCGCCCAATCGCGCACGCATGATCTGGCAGGTCTCGGGCGTGGCCATCACATGGCCATGTCCGGCGCGGGCGTGATCGGCATGGCCATGCGTGATCACTGCCCGCTCAACGGGTCGATGCGCATCGATATGGAAGTCACCTGCGGCGCAGTACAAACCGTGAGGGGTGGGATACAACCAGTCTTCTACGGCGCATCGGACTCCGCTCATTGGCGGTCACCCCTTGCCGTGGCGCCGTGGCAATCTCGACGCGGCACGATAGATTTCGCATATGCGGATGGCGACATGACCGTTGGCAGCTGAACCGCCGTTACACGGAGCGAGACGGGAGATTGCTCAGACACCGGATGACCCTTATCTCTTCCACAGCGAATGCTCTTCACGCAGGCGTGCGATTCTGTCACACTACATCCAAGAGACGGTTATACTGCAACGACTTCCACGG